>JALYSW010000039.1 GCA_030854615.1 Gemmatimonadota bacterium | reverse complement strand
GCCCGCGCAGCATGAGATACTGCCCCGTCGACACGCCGGCCGGTATCGGCACCGTAATGGTGTGCTCCGTACGGCTGCGTCCTTCGCCCTTGCAGCGCTTGCACGGCATCTCGATCGTCTTCCCCTGTCCGGCGCACGTCGGGCATGGCGCCACGCTCACGAACTGTCCGAAGAACGAGCGCTGCGCGCGGCGCACTTCGCCGCTGCCCGCGCAGGTCGCGCATCGCTGCGGCTTCGTCCCGGGCTCCGCGCCCGACCCTTCGCAGCGCTCGCACGGATCGAGCAACTTGACGACGATCTTCTTCTCGACGCCGATCATGACCTCGGGAAGGGTGAGCGGCATCGTGATCTTGACGTCGGCGCCCGAGCGCTGATTGCCGCGCGCTCCACCGCCGAACATCTCCTCGAAGCCCCCGAACCCGCCGAAGTCGCGCATGAAGATGCCAAGCGCTTCGGAAAGATCCACGTGATGCATTCCCGCGCTGCCACGACCGCGCAGTCCTTCCTCGCCGTACCTGTCGTACGTCGCGCGCTTGTTGCCGTCGCGCAATACATCGTACGCCTCGGTGATCAGCTTGAAGCGCTCCTCCGCCTCCTTCGATCCGCCGTTGCGATCCGGATGGTACTGCATCGCGAGCTTGCGATACGCCTTCTTGATTTCATCATCGGACGCGTCGCGCGCGATCTCGAGAATCTTGTAAAAATCCGCCATTGTGCCGGTGTCGAGGTACGAAGGTGTCAGTCGAGCAGATCGGAGATCAGATTCGACGTGTGCGTGACGAGGGTGACGATCTTCTCATACGGCATGCGCGTCGGACCAATCACGCCGATCACCCCCGACAGCGATCCCGAGTGATACTCGGCCGTGACGACGGTGAAGTCCGAGAAGCTCGGATCGACGTGCTCGTTCCCGATCGTGATCGATATGCCCGCGGAGCTCTTGTGCGAGCGCAGGAGCGCGCCGAGCGCCTCAGGACGATCGGTGAGCGCCAGCAACTTCCTCAAATTGCCGCCGCTGGAGAACTCAGGCTGCTCGGCGAGCAACGACGCCTGTCCGAGGAGCACGGGCGAGGTGCCGAGTGGTCGAAGCGCGTCGAAGATCTGATCGCCTTCCTGCAGGAAGATGTTGAGCAGCTCGCTCACATCCTGCGCGGCGCCACTGTCGCGCAGGCGTGTCGCGAGATCGCGACGGATTTCGCCGAGCGTGAGTCCCGAGAGCCGCTCGTTCAGCACACGCGACACCTCCGCCAACACCTTCTCGGCGATCTCCCCGGGCACTTCGACGAAGACGCTTTGCGCGGCGCCGCCTTCCAGCCGCATGACGAGAAGGAGCCGCTCGGCCGACATGCGAATGAGCTCGAGATTGTGCAGCGTCGCCTCTTCGAGACGAGGCCCGAGCGCGACACCGAGCTCCTGCGTCAGGATTCCAAGCACCTGCGCGGCGCGGCGCAGAATCGCTTCGATCGCGGTGCCGGTGCCGGAGAGCTCCTCGTAAATCCGGCCGCGCTCGATGTCGTTGATGGGCGTCACCCGCATGAGCGAGTCCACGTAGACGCGATAGGCCATGTCCGTGGGAATGCGACCGGCGGACGTGTGCGGATGGAGGAGAAAGCCTTTCTCCTCGAGGTCGCTCATCGTGTTGCGTATGGTCGCCGGGGAGACGCCGAGACCGAAGCGGCGGGCAATCATGCGCGACCCTGCGGGCTCAGCCGTTTCGACGTAGGACTGGATGATGGCCTCGAGCACCCGGCGTTCGCGTTCGTTCAGCTGATGCGCCATAAGTTCAAATATACTAACGACTTCCAGCGTGGGTCAAGTCCACCGCGAGGGCGTCGAGACGCAGCCAGCCGAGGGGGGTGAGCCTAAGCCGGTCGTCCACGATCGTGGCCCATCCGGCGTCGCGCCAGCGGGCAGTGTGCGCCCGCAGCTCCTCGCTCAAGACGAGACCCTCCGCGGTGCGCAACCCGATGTAGGTGAGCTCGGCGCTCACCTCCGCCGGCGTGAGCAGTTCAGCGCCTTCGGTCGGATCGATTCCTTCCCGAAGAAGGCGCAACCATTCGGCGAAAGGGCCGACGTTCCAACTGCGGCGTTCGCCATCGAATCGATGCGCGGCGGGACCGACTGCGTCGTAGGGAACGTGCCGCCAGTAGCTCGAGTTGTGTCGCGCGCGGGCGCCCGGCAGCGCGTGGTTCGACACCTCGTAGTGCTCGTAGCCCGCTGCGCCGAGGGTGGAGTGAGCGAGGAGAAAATCCCGCTCGTAGCGGGTGTCGGGGGACTCGGTCACCTCACCGCGATCGCGCCAGTGGCCCAGGGGCGTGTGGGGCTCGACGGTGAGCCCGTACAGCGAGACGTGATCCGGGCGCAGCGCGAGCGCGCGCGCGAGATCGTCGCTCCAGTCGCGCGGCACGCTTTCGGGGAGCGCGAAGATGAGGTCGAGCGAGAGCTGCGCGATCCCCGCCGCACGGAGCGCCGCGACCGCCGCGCCGATCTGATCGACGGCGTGCACGCGATGCATCCACTCGAGCGCGGGAGGGGAGAACGACTGCGCGCCCAGGGAGACGCGGTTGATCCCGGCGGCGCGCCACTCGCGCGCGGCGAGCTCGGTCACGTCGTCTGGATTGGCCTCGAGCGTGACCTCCGCGCTCTCGTCCCAGCTCGCATGCTCGCGAATGACGGCGAGGAGTTGGGCGATACCCGCGCCGCCCAAGCGCGAGGGGGTGCCGCCGCCGAGGTAGAGGGTATCGAGCTCCAGTCTCTCGCGCGCGCCCACGCAGGCGCGAAGGTCGAGCTCCCGCCGAATCCCCTCGACGTAGTCCACCACCGGCACCTCGCGCCGAACCGCAATCGAAAAATCGCAGTACGTGCAACGACGCGCGCAGAATGGAACGTGGACGTAGAGATGGCGTGGGGGCACGCGGAAAGTTAACTCACCCCGGCGGCGCGAGACCCGTCATGCGACCACCTCGTGCAGCACAGCGCTCGCACACACAACTCCGCCCTGCACCTACAGCCCTCGACGCCGAATCTCCCCCGTGAGCGCGCATTCGATGGCGCCATCCAGCTCGAGCGCCGTCACCGCGGCCAGGCATCGACGCGCGGGGAGCGCCGCGCGCGTCGCCAGCGAGTCGAGGTCGGGCGCCGGCGTTTCGAGCGCGAGCCAGATTGCGTGCTGCGCGGGGTCGGACGGGACGCGCGATGCGATCCGCTGCGGAGAGACACCCACGAGCGCAAGCGCGTCGGCGACATCGGCAATGATGATCGCGCCGTCGCGGATGAGCGCATTCGCGCCCGCGCTCTGCGGCACGTCGATCGGGCCCGGTACCGCCGCGACGCCGCGATCGAGCTCCAGTGCATGCGTCGCAGTGATGAGCGCTCCGCTGCGATGTGGCGCCTCCACAACGATCGTCGCCTTCGCGAGCGCCGCGATGATGCGATTGCGTTTCGGGAAAGAGCCTCCGCTCGCGCGATCGCCCGGCAACTCCTCCGAGAGCAGTACTCCGCGCGCTCCGATCTGCGCGTGCAGTGCGCGATGCGCTACGGGATACGCCACGTCGACTCCGGTGCCGAGCACTGCGGCCGTGCTTCCGCCGGCCGCGATGGCGGCGCGATGCGCGGCGCCATCGATGCCGCGCGCCATACCGCTCACGATCGTCACTCCCGCGCGCGCGAGCGCCCCGGCGATCTCCATTGTCACACGTTCGCCGTAGCTCGTCGCGCGCCGCGTGCCGACGATCGCGACACAGGGTGCGGCGAGCTGCTCCAACGCACCGATGGCGAAGAGCACCGGCGGAGGATCGGGGAGATCGAGCAGCCGCTCGGGATAGTCCGGATCGCCGTGCGCCAGGACCCGCGCACCCGCGCGATCCGCGCGCTCGAGCGCCCGCTCCGCGCAGTCGCTCGCCGCGCTGCGAACGATCGATGCCGGTGTGGCATCCCACGCCCGCGAGGATGAGCCAAATGCCGCAAGCAACTCCTTGAAGCGCACCGCGCCGACTCCTGGAAGGAGCGACAGCGCGAGCGCGGCGTGCCGCGAGCCGTCGCTAGGGGAGGACCGCGTTCGCCGCCTCGAACTGCGCCGCCTTCCGAAGGTCGAGCAGCTTGCTCCAGAACGCGCCCAGCACCTCGTCGAGCCCGAGTCGTCCCGCAGCGCTCAGCGCATATACCCCGAACGCCTCCGGCGCCTCGATCGGTGGTGGCTCCATCTCGCCAAGCAGATCCATCTTCGTGAAGACCACGCAGTGCGGGATGAGCGCGAGCTCGGCCGAATAGCTGCGAATCTCCGAGCGGAGTCCGTCGTATTCCGCCTGCCAATCCATCGAGTCGATCGGGACGAGGAACGCGAGAATGCGCGTACGCTCGATGTGCCGCAGAAACTGCAGCCCGAGTCCCTTCCCTTCGTGCGCCCCTTCGATGATCCCGGGAATGTCGGCGACCACGAATGACCGATGATCGCTCAGCGGAACGACACCGAGGTTCGGCGACAGCGTCGTGAACGGATAGTCCGCGATCTTCGGATGCGCCGCCGAGATCACAGACAACAGCGTCGACTTCCCTGCGTTCGGCTGGCCGACCAGTCCCACGTCGGCGATGAGCTTGAGCACGAGCTCGAGCGTGCGTGCCACACCCTCCTCGCCAGGCTGCCATTCGCGTGGCGACTGATGTGTGGGCGTCGCGAAGAATGCATTCCCCTTTCCGCCGCGCCCACCCTTCGCAACGAGAATCTCGTCGCCGTCCGCGAGGACCTCGCCGAGCATCTCGCCGGTCTCGACGTCGCGCACGATGGTCCCCGGCGGAACGGGGAGGACGATGTCGACGCCGGATCGCCCCGTCTTATTGTTCCCCGAGCCGTGATCCCCACGCTCGGCCGCCCACTTGTCGCGATACGTATAGTCGAGCAGCGTCGCGAGATTGAAGTCGCCGCGCACGTACACGTCGCCGCCGCGGCCACCGTCGCCGCCATCGGGACCGCCGAGCGGGATGAACTTCTCGCGCCGGAACGCTGAGATGCCGGAGCCGCCGTCGCCTCCGCTCACCTTGATCTGCACGCGATCGATGAACGACGTCATGCGCGCCGCACCCGGGTCCACAGCAGCGAATAGCGATGACTCGATTCCGTACCGATCCTCGGCGCCACGATACGCAGGGTGTCGTCCACCTCTTCGGGGCTCGCGCCCGCGTTGAGCGCGCCGTGCAGATGCGAGTGCAGCTGCCGATCCTGCTCGAGCGCAGCGCATGCGGCCACGATGCACAGCTCGCGGCGCTTGAGATCCAGCCCTGGCCTCCCCAGTACTCGGCCGTAGAGATCGATCATCCAGGCGTCGAGCGCGGGATGAAGTTTCCGAATGTTCGCGCGCAGCCGCTTGTACAGCGTGCCGTAAACGTTCTCGCACGTCTCCTCTCCGCGCGACGTCCATAGCGACGCGAGCGACTCCGCGAAGTCCGGATCCGCGTGGTCCGGGACACGGTTCGACGCGCGCCGCCATAGTCGCATGCCATTGAGCGTGCGCGGAAAGCCGGCGAACAGGTACGTCTGCAGCACCAGCTCCTCCACCCAAACGGGATCGATCGTCGACCTAGCCGCCGCTTCGAGTGCCACGCGCATCTCGACTTCCGATCCCACCGCGAGTACGGCGGCAAGTTCGACGAGCTGCGCCGTGGGCACGTCGAGCGAGGTATAAGTTGTGTCCGTTTCCGTCAGAGACGTCATCGTGGTATCGCAGTGTGAATCGGAATGTGGCACACGTCAGTGCGCCACATGGACTTCGCCAACGAGCTCGTTGCGCGTGTTCATGATCGGCGTGCGGGCAAACGCCGCCAGTCGCGGTGACAGCTCCTCAGGCAGGACGCCGAGGAGCTGCAGGAGTTTCAGGACCGCGGGATGCTGCGCGCGCGTGGCGCCGTCCTCCACCTTGATCGCGATCGCAATTCCCTGCGCAGGTATGCTAACCGCGTGCACCCCTTCCGCGCCGACCTTACTGACAATCCGCCCCTTCGATTCCTCGATCAAAACCGTGTCGAAGCGGTCGGTTCCGCCAAAAAGAAATGGATGTGCCGCAATCGCCGCCAGAATTCTCGCCGGCACTTCATCGCCGCGCTCCGCTGCCGCACCCAGCCTCGCGAACGCGAGCGCCAGCGCCGAGAGCGGCAGCCCCACCGCGACCACGCCGCAGCCGTCGACCATCAACTCCATATCGTCGCGCGGGCTCCCGCTCCACTTCGCGATCTGTGCGAGCGCACGATCCTGCACCTCGTGGCCAAGCCGCTCGTAGCCCAGCGTGGACCACGACTGCCCGCGTGCGTAAGCGAGCATCCCCGCGTGCTTCCCCGAACAATTATTGTGCAGCCGGGAGGGGCTAAGCCCCGCTTGAACCATCATCCGAACGCCGCGCCGAGTCATCGGCTCGTGGGCGCCGCAGGCAAGATCGCCTTCCTCCAGCCCGATCGATTCGAGCATGCGGGCCGCAAGCGCGACGTGCTCCGGCTCGCCACCATGTGACGCACAGGCGAGGGCGAGCTCCGCGCTCCCCCATCCACATGCGTCGAAGCCGCCGGACTCCACGAACGAGAAGAGCTGGAAGGGCTTCGCGCAGGAGCGCCAGACCGTCAGGAAGGACGGATCGCCGGCGCTGCCGAGGATCGTCCCGTCGGCGTCGCTGACCATCGCGTGCACATGGTGCCTCGACTCGATCGTGTCCCCGCGCATGGCGACGACGTCGAGGTCATAGCGGTTCGCTGACAGCCTCTCCTCCGGTGGTCGCCGCGGTGCTCATCACCGCGATCAGTATGCCGAGCAACACCAGCGCAAAGCCTGCAAGTGTACGACCCGACGGCGTCTCGCGGATTCCCGGGAGGAGCGCCGCAAGCACCGTTGCGCCGATCGGCTCGCCGAGCACCGTGAGATTCACGACGAACGCGGGCGCGTACTTCACCGCCCAGTTCATCCCCGTGTGCCCGAGCAGCATCGGCCCCGCTGCGAGCGCCGCGAAGATCGCGAGCTCTCGCGGCGGCTGCTGTATCAACGGAAGATGCGCCGCCAGCGAGATCGACAGCAGCGTGATGAAACAGACGCCATAGACGATCGCCACGTACGGCCACAGGTCCAGCTGCTGCCGCAGCCGCCGACCCGTAAGGTAATAGAGCGCTGCCGCGACACCGCCGCCGAGTGCGAGCAGGTCGCCGAGAAGCGCCTTGTTGTCGCGCACGCTGCCACCCCAGTCCGCCGAGCCGAGCACCGCGGCGCCGCACACCGCGAGCGCGATCCCCGCCCACTGCCAACGCGACGGCGCCTCCTTGAGCCACACGGCGGATGCGCCGGCGACGATGACGGGCTGCAGGTCGACGAGAACGGTCGAGGCGGCGATGGTGGTCATCGCGATCGACGCGTTCCACGCCCAGAAGTGGAGTGCGAGGAGAACGCCGGCGCCGGCGGCGAGTGCGAGCCCCGCGCGATCCAGCGTGCGCCACTGCCGCCATCCGCCGGTGACCGCGAGCGCCACGCCGACGATGATCAGCGAGAAGAACAACCGCCACGTCGCAATCACGACCGCGTGCGCGTGCGACAGGCGGATGAGCGGCCCGGCGATGGAGATGCCGACCACCGAGAGGGCGAGCACCCCGAGGACTACGCGGTTCGAAGGTCGCATGAGATGCGACAGCTTACCGCAGCGCCCGGCGCCGCGACAGATGGCTGCAGCTGAACGTCGTTCACGCACCTGGAAAGATCGCTTGAATTCAAGCGATCCTTTTGGGCTAGAAGACCTTGATCATCCCCTTCGTGTACTTCCGCGGATTCTTGCGCACGTCTTCGAGGATCGCACCAAGATCGGTGAGCGTCTTGTTCAGCTTGTCGTACAGTGCGGGGTCGTTGATGATACGGCCCGCCGTGCCGTTCCCCTGCGACAGCGCACGGAGCAGCGTGTCCGCCTGCGACGTGACGGCGACCATGTGCGTGTAGAGCGTGTCATCGGTGAGCAGGCGGCCGACGCTGCTGTGCGAGGAGTGCAGCTGCGCGAGCACCGTGTCGAGCTGGCCGGTGACATCGACGAGATGATTATACAGCGCGGGATCGTCGACCATTTTGCCGAAGGTGCCGTTGGGGCGGTCGAGGCGGCCGAGCAGGGCGTTCATGTGCGTGAGCGTGCCGTTGAGTTGGTCGTAGAGCGTGCGGCTGTTGATGAGCTGCCCCATGGTCCCATCGCCGTGCGCGATGCCACCGGTGATCGACTTGAGATCGTGCGTGAGCGAGACGACGTCGGAGAGCGCGCCGTTCGCCTGCGTCAGCATCGCCTCGTAGTCGAGGGACGGGAGGCTCTGGATCGTGTCGCCCGCGGGGAGGACCGCGAAGCGCGGCGTCCCGGGCGAGATGTCGAGCACCTTGTCGCCGAGGAGGCCGAGCGACTTGAGCTTGATGCGCGAGTCCTCGCGAATGAGGCCGCGCAGGCGCACCTCCACCTCGAGCGTAACGCGCAGGTTGCGCGTCGTGTCGCCGGAGGGTGGCAGGAAGTCGATCTGCTTGACGTTGCCGGCGAGCTGCCCCGCGAGCGTCACGGTGCCGCCCTTCTGCAAGCCGTTCGAGTTCGACAGGAAGGTGACGAGGGTGTACCGCTTGGTGAAGAGATCGGCGGCCTCGCCCAGCTTCACGACGGCGACCGTGAGGATCGCGATCGCGGCGAGAATCAGCGCACCGACCTTCAGCTGGTCCCACGTGATGAACGTCGAACGTTTCATAGCGACCTCAAACTCCTCCGAGGAAGTCCTGCACGTACCGATCCTGGCTGGCCGTCATCTCTTCCGGCGAGCCAAAGAACACGATTTTTTTCTCAGCGAGCAGCGCGATCTTGGTGGCCATGCGGAAGGCGGAGCGAATGTCGTGGGAGACGACGACGCTCGTTACCTTGAGCTCGCGCTGCAGCTTCATGATCAGACGCGTAATCGTACCGGTGGTGAGCGGATCGAGCCCCGAGGTCGGCTCATCGTAGAGCATGATCGCAGGATTCACCGCCATCCCGCGGGCGATGCCGACGCGCTTCTTCATTCCACCCGAGAGCTCCGCCGGCAGCTGATCCATCACACGATCCGGCTCGAGATCGACGAAGTCGAGCTTCTCCCTCACACGCGCCTCGATCTCATCCTCGGAGAGCGTCGTGTGCTCGCGCAGCGGGAACGCGATGTTCTCGAACACGGACATCGAATCGAAGAGCGCCGCCCCCTGGAAGACCATTCCCATCTTCTGGCGGATCACCAGCGCTTCTTCGTACGTGACATCGTTGAGCACCTCGCCATCCACGATGACGCGCCCCGAGTCGGGGCGCAGGAGGCGCAGGATAAGCTTGAGGATCGTCGACTTTCCCGTACCCGACTCGCCAGCGATCACGATCGTCTCGCCGCGCCGAGCCACGAACGAGACGTGCTCGAGAATCGGGCGATCGAAGGCGAGCGAGACGTCGTCGAGCTCGACGATCGCCTCCTTCGAGACGCCGATGCGCTCCTGTGCTTCCTCGCTCTCCTCGAGCTCCTCCGCGAAGCGCGCGCGGAGCTCGTCCTCCGCGCGGCGCAGACGGGGCTCGCCATCCTCGCCGGGATCGGCGCGACGCTCCTCCTCGGGCGCGGGCGGCGCCTTGGCGTCCGTGCCGCCCTTGGCGTCTCGGGGTGCGTCGGTCATCCGAACATGAAGAGCAGAACCTGCGTGAGGAAATAATCGATGACGAGAATGAGCACGCTCGCGACGACGACCGTGCGCGTCGTCGCGTTGCCAACGCCCTCCGTGCCGCCCTTCGTGTTGATCCCGAAGTAGCAGCCGGTGACTGCGATGATGCCGCCGAAGACGAAGGGCTTAATGAGCCCCTGGACGAAGTCGGTTGGGATGTAGTGAAGGATGAAGCCGCCGGAGGCGATCTGCTCCCACACCGTACGCCAGTACAGTCCCGTCGGAATGCCGACGTACGCCGTGGCGATGACGTTGCCCCCGCCGATGCCGACGGTGTCGCTGAGGACCGTCAGCACGGGCATCATGATCAGCGCAGCGACGAGGCGCGGCGTGACGAGCTTCTTGATGGGATCGACGCCGAGGGTGTTGAGTGCATCGATCTGCTCGGTGACGCGCATCGACCCGATCTGCGCGGCGATGCCGGAGCCGACGCGGCCGGCTACGAGGATCGCAGCGAGCACGGGTCCGAGCTCACGCACCATCGAGGCGGTCACGAGGCGGCCGATGTACATGGTCGCCCCGAACTGCGCCATTTGCACCGACGTCTGGAGCGCGAGCACCATGCCGGTGAAGAAGCCCGTGAGCAACACGATCCCGAGCGATTCGACGCCGATCGCATCCATCTGCTGAATGACGTCGCGAATGTAGAACGGGCGCGCGAAGATGAAGCGAAAGGCCTTGGCGGCGAGTCCAAAGTACTCCTGGACCGCCAGCACTCGCATCTTCGCGCCGTCGTTGATGCTTCCGAGAAAACCGGCCAATCGCAGCCCGCGCGAGAGTGGTCCCGTTGCCGGGAGACGTAAACCCAATTGCTGCAAGGGCAATTGACGTGCCCGAGCCTGTTGCGCGTCAATCTAGTGAGGGCGCTCAACGTGCCGTAGCTTACGCGGCCATGCAACCCCTCCTCTCGCGCGACCGGCTCTCGTCGCTCCTCGATGCAGGCGTCGGGCGCCGAATCGCCGTGATCGGCGACGCGATGCTCGATGTCTACCTCCGGGGCGACGTCGATCGGATCTCCCCTGAGGCGCCCGTCCCGGTCGTGCGCGTGCGCGAGAAGCGGATGGCGCTCGGTGGGGCGGCAAACGTCGCGCAGAACGTGGTTGCGCTCGGCGCCATGTGTGAGCTGG
>JALYSW010000320.1 GCA_030854615.1 Gemmatimonadota bacterium | reverse complement strand
TTGTAGCTGGCGATCCCGCCCGTGACGCCCAGCAGGATGCGGCGGCCTTCGAACGGTCTCACGAGTGCGCCGCTGTTAGCGGCCGCGCCGGGGCACGACGTGATACTTGATCGACTCTTCGCTCGTGAGCTCCTCGAGCGCCTTCGTCGTCAGCTTCTTCTCGTGAATCTCCGAGCTCATGCGCGGAAACTCGTTGAGGATGCGCGCGTACTTCGCCGCGACCAGAACGCCGAGGTACTTGTTGGCCGCATGCTTCGCGACTTCGATCGGGGTGAAGACCTGCATCTAATGCTCCTCGCTTTGAGTGTCCAGCTCCAGTTCCAGCCGCTCGATGATTGAGCGTACATCGCGTTCGACATTCTGCAACCGTTCCCTGCGCAGCCCCTCCGCATCGATGATGCGCGAGACGCTCGCCGCCGCATGATTCTGATCATCGTTCACGACTACGTACTGATATCGTTGCACCGCCTGCAGCTCCACGAGTGCGCTCAGCAGCCGTCGCTTGAGCGTCTCCCGCGTTTCCGTTCCGCGTCCGCGCAGCCGCTCCAGCAAAATCTCGCCCGATGGCGGCAGCACGTACACCAGCACCGACTCCGGAAAGGCGCTCCGGAATTGCATTGCTCCCTGGACATCGATGTCCATGATGACGTGCTGCCCCAGCTTCAGAACGCGCTCGACCTCGGAGCGCAACGTGCCGTACAGATTGCCGTGCACCTCTGCACTTTCCGCGAACTCGCCGCGCTGCTGCCGCGCGAGGAACTCGCCGGTGGAGAGAAAATAATAATCCCGCCCTTCGGTTTCGTCGCTGCGCGGCGGGCGCGTGGTGCAGCTCACCGAGTACCCAATATCCTGTCGAACATCGAGCAAACGGCGGGCAACGGTAGTCTTGCCACCTCCCGACGGCGCCGAGAGGATGATCGGGAACATCTTCATTCGATGTTCTCCACCTGCTCGGCGATCCGCTCCAGCTCCTCCTTCACCGCGACGACGTCGTGCAACATCGCGGCATCCTTCGATTTACTGCCGGTGGTGTTCGCCTCGCGCAGCATTTCCTGCAGCAGAAATCCGAGACGCTTTCCAACCGGCTCCTTCTTACCACTCGCGAGCGTTTCGCGAAACGCGGAAAGGTGCGAGCGAAAGCGATCCACCTCTTCGCTGACATCGAGCCGGTCTGCAAGCAGCGCGATCTCCTGCGTGAGTCGCTGCTGGTCGAGATCCACACCCTCCGTCAGCTCCCTCACCGACTTCCTGAGCCGCTCCCTCTCCGCCACGAGCCGCTCCGGCGCCCTCGCCGCAATTCGACTCAACGCGCTCTCGACGGTCGAGAGTCGCTCCTCGAGCACCGCTGCGAGCCGCGCGCCCTCGATCTCACGCATGCGAGTCAACGCATCGATCGCGTCCCCTGCCAGCTTCTGCACATCGGCCGCCGTTCCCGCGTTTTCCTGATCGGGCTCCGACGCCAGCACGTCCGGAAAGCGGAAGATGGTCGCCAGATCCACCGGCCCGTCCAGGTTGTGGCGCTGGCGAATGCCCCGCAGCAGCTCGGCATAGCGCGCGACCTTCTGTTCGTCGATCTCCTGCACTCCGGCCGCGGCGCGCTCGATTCGCGCGGTCGCAGTGACGTGCCCACGGGCGACGCCCTTGCGAAGCTGCTCGCGGAGCTCGCCTTCCCATTGCGAAAGCGCGCCCGGCAGCTTGATGCTCGGATTGAAGAAGCGGTGGTTCACCGTGCGCAGCTCGAGCGTCACCTGCTGCGATCCGATGGGGCCCGCCGCCGCCCCGAAGCCCGTCATGCTTCGTATCATGTGGAATCGTGTAAGTTATGACGCCACAACGAGCTTGTCAATTCCAGAACTGCCAGCGAACGCCGTATTCCAGGCGCTGCGGCGGCAGTCGATAGCCGCGCACCTGTTCGACTCGCGTCGGCGAAACCCCAGAGTAGGAATTGAAGAAGATCGTGGCGTCGAGGATGTGGAACTCAATCCGGCCGACGACCGCGTGGCTAAAGATCGCGACGATCCCGTTGGGGTCGGA
>JALYSW010000306.1 GCA_030854615.1 Gemmatimonadota bacterium | reverse complement strand
GGATTTCTTCGCGTGGTGATCGAGGGGACGCTCGTGCATCTCGACGAGCTCCCGACGGGCACCGACGTCACGAAGGCGGCGGAGCTGATGGTAGTCGTCGACCGGCTCGTGGTCGCGCCCGAGAGCCGGCAGCGGCTCGCCGATGCAGTGGGCACCGCATTCCGCGATGGCGACGGCGACTGCGTCGTGCTGCTCGCGACGCCGATCGCCGCGAGCCTCGCGGGCTCCGGCACGCAGGGCGACGACGCGACGCCGGTGTCGCGCCTGATGTATACCGAGCGCTTCGAGTGCCCGTACGACGGCACGCGCGCACCCACGCCAACGCCGCAGCTCTTCTCGTTCAACAATCCGCGCGGCGCGTGCGCGACGTGCAACGGCTTCGGCGCGGTGCTCGAGTACGACGAGGCGCTCGTCATCCCCTACCCCGACCGCTCGCTGCGCGCAGGCGCGATCGATCCGTGGACGAAGCCGCGCTACGACGGCAAGCGGCGCGCGCTGGCCGAATTCGCGAAGAAGAGCAAGGTCTCGATGGACGTGGCGTGGAGCGAGATCCCGATCGCCGATCGCTATCAGCTGATGTACGCGAAGACGAAGGGCTTCCGCGGGATCATGTCGTTTTTGAAGGAGCTCGAGGCGAAGCGCTACAAGCAATACATCCGGATCTTCCTGCGGCAGTATCAAACCGCGCAGGACTGCCCGACCTGTCATGGCGCGAAGCTACAGAGCGAGGCGCTGCAGGTGCGCATCGCGGGGCGCACGATCGCGGACGCGAGCGACATGCCCATCGAGCGGCTCGTGCCGTGGCTCGAGACGATGGCGATCTCCGAGTACGAGCAGCAGATTGCCGCGAACATCCTGCAGGAAGCGCGCAGCCGCTCGCGCTTTCTGCTGGATGTCGGGCTCGGCTACCTCACCTTGAATCGCGCGACGCGCACGCTCTCGGGGGGCGAGGCGCAGCGCATCGGACTCGCGAACTCGCTCGGCTCGAAGCTCGTCGACACACTCTACGTGCTCGACGAGCCGTCGATCGGGCTGCACCCGCGCGACGTCGACCGTCTACTCTCGCTGCTCCACCGCCTGCGCGACGGCGGGAACACGGTGCTCGTCGTCGAGCACGACCTCGAGGCGATTCGCCGAGCGGATTACATGGTGGAGCTCGGGCCTGGGAGTGGTGAGCTTGGTGGGCAGGTGGTGTTCGCGGGGCCGATGGCCCGCGCGAGCGAGAGTCCGCTCACGGGCGCGTACCTCAGCGGCGCGAAGGAGATCGCGCTGCCGGAGAAGCGTCGTCCACTCGGGCCGCGCTGGCTCACGCTCACGGGTGCGCGCGAGCACAACCTCCGCGGCGTCGATATCCGCATTCCGCTCGGTGCACTCACGGTGGTAACGGGTGTGTCGGGATCGGGGAAGAGCACGCTGGTGCACGATGTGCTGCTCCGTGCGCTCGAGACACGGCTCACCGGCGAGCACACCGCGAAGCGCCATCTCGGTGAGCGTGTCGGCGGCTTCGATGGCATCACCGGATGGGAGCCGCTCGCCGATGTCGTGTGCATCGATCAGAGCCCGATCGGGAAATCGCCGCGCTCGAATCCCGTGACGTACGTGAAGGCCTTCGACGAGATCCGCCGCATCTTCGCGGACCAGCCGCTCGCGCGGCAGAAGCGCTTCGGCGCCGGCCATTTCTCCTTCAACGTGAAGGGCGGCCGCTGCGAGAACTGCGAGGGCGCAGGTTTCCTGCAGGTCGAGATGGTCTTTATGGCCGATGTCTACGTGCCGTGCGACGTGTGCGGCGGGAAGCGCTTCAAGAACGAGGTGCTCGAGGTGAAAGTGCGCGGCAAGAGCGTGTACGATGTGCTCGAGCTGACCATCGATCAGGCGATCAGATTCTTCCCGCGCGAAGAGAAGCTCGGCCAGGCGCTCTGGCAGCTCCAGCAGGTGGGGCTTGGTTATCTCAAGCTCGGCCAGCCGGCACCGACGCTGTCGGGAGGCGAGGCGCAGCGCGTCAAGATCGCGCGCGAGCTCGCGAACGCGGGGAAGACGAAGACGCGCAAGCTCTACGTGCTCGACGAGCCGACGACGGGACTCCATCTCGAGGACATCCGGAAGCTCGCGCGCGTGTTCGAGCGACTCGTCGACCAGGGGCACACGCTCGTGATCATCGAGCACAACCTCGACGTCATCAAGCTCGCGGACTGGATCATCGATCTCGGCCCGGAGGCGGGCGACGGCGGCGGTGAGCTCGTGGCGATGGGGAGGCCGGAGGAGGTCGCGGAGGTGGCGGCCTCGCACACGGGGCGCTGGCTCCGTCCGCTGTTGCACATGGAGGCGCCCGCGAGCGTGGGCAACGCGCGCCAGAGCGCGGCATCGCGGCGCGTGGCAGAGGGCGTGGGCGAGCTTAGTTCGCTTGACCGTGCCGCGCTTACCGGGTAAAATGCTGTGCTGATCCCGAGTAGCTCAGGTGGTAGAGCAGGTGACTGTTAATCACCGGGTCGGGGGTTCGAGTCCCTCCTCGGGAGTGGGATCAGTTCCATATACAAAATGAAGGGCCAGTGCACTTAGCACTGGCCCTTTTTTTGTCGCTGCTGTCGCGAATATCCTGGCTACTTCTCCGCCGCGCCTTTCGACGCGCGTTTCGACGCGCGTTTTGCCAACGCCGCCGTATTCGCAGCCACCGCGCCTCGGATGAGCTTCTTGAACGCCGCCTCGTTCACCTTCTCGCCTTCGCGAATGTCGATCGCGCGGCGTGTGCTCCCCTCGAGGCTCGAGTTGAACAGATGCTTCGGATCCTCGAGCGAGGCGCCGCGAGCGAAGGTGAGCTTCACGACCTGCTTGTACGACTCGCCCGTGCAGACGATTCCATCGTGCGACCAGACGGGCGTTCCCGGAGACTTGGGCTTCGCCCACTTCCACTCCTCCAGGATGTCGGGATCCGCATCGTGGATGAGCTGACGTACGTGCGCGAGCGTCTCGCCGCGCCGGTCTCCGAGCTCGTTGATCCGCTTCGTGATGCTCTTCGAGGCATCCGTATCGTCCGCACTACTCTTCTTCACTGTCATGCTCTCTCCGATGTGAGCGTCAGTTCCATGCAGGGCGAGGATCATCTCGTGGATGATGATTTGGGTGGAACGCGAGGCTCGACGCTGGACTGCTTCGAGTACTCGACGTTCAGTCGCTGCCATTCGAAGCACGAGCGTCAATGTCTCCCCGTCCTTCTCGACCTCCGCGCCATGGTCGGCGCCCGGAGTGTATCGCGCACGACTGCTCATGCCTTCCTTCTCGCTTTCGCTGGCGAAGCCTTCTCCATCCGCTCCAGATGCTGTTCCTGGGCGTCGACGTGCTTCGACCAGCGGCGTCGGAATGGCGCGAGCCACGCATCGACTTCCTGGAGCGGTTTCGGATTGAGGCGATAGACCCGACGCTGAGCCTCCACGCGCGATTCGACGAAGCCGCCGTCGCGCAGCACCTTGAGGTGCTTCGAGACCGACGGCTGCGGCAGCTGGAGCTGCGCCATCAGCTCGCCGACGGAGCGCTCGGAGGATGCCAGCAAGCCCAGAATGGCGCGGCGGTGCGGCTCCGCGATGACAGCGAACGTGGATTCCATGACACGTATATATGCATATATGTATATGGCTGTCAAGAGATACTCTATTTCACGCTGTGGATGCGGCCCGGCAAGAGCCCGGGCTTGTCGAAAGCTCGGCAGCGCACGGAAACTGCTCGTTCAATGAACGCGCGCGCATCCGATTCCCAAATTCCCGTCGTCTCCGTCATCGTGCCCGCGCACAATGCGGAGCGCTACCTCGACGATGCGCTGCGTTCGCTGCGCGCGCAGACGCTCGCGGACATCGAGATCATCGTCGTCGACGACGGTTCGAGCGATGCCACGCGTGCCATCGCGATGCGCCACGCAGCCGATGACGCGCGCGTGGGCGTGCTCACGCGCGATGAGCCGTCGGGCAAGCCCTCGATCCCGCGCAACATGGCGCTCGCCGCATCCCGCGGTCGCTACGTCGCCTTCCTCGACGCGGACGACACGTCCGTCCCGACGCGTCTTGCGACGATGGTACGCGCGCTCGAGCTCACGGGTGCGCGCTTCGGCTTCTCGGACAAGCGCAGACTCTACGTCGCAACGAGGGAGCTGGCTCCCGAGAGCACGCTCGCTGCCGCGAATTTCGTCGCCAACGCGGCGCCATACATGGAGCGCGTCGACGGCAACGTCTATCTCTGTCGCCAGAACTTCCCCGCCTTCCTCTTCACCTTCATCGCAGTGAACACATCTGCGGGCATCTTCGATCGCGCGCTGCTCGCGATGGAGGGGACGTGGTTCGACGAGAGCCTCGTGCGCTTCGAGGATGTCGAGCTCTGGTTCCGCCTGGCCGAGCACACGCGCTTCGCGTTCGTCGATGAGGTGCTGACGATCATGCGCAAGCACTCCACGAGCATCACGGCGACCCGGCCGCTCGAGACTCGCATCGATGGGATCGCGGTTCGCCAAAGGCATCTCGCCCGCCTGCGTCACACCCTGTCCTCAGCGGAGATCGAGGCTGCGGAACGGACCATCAGCGACCTGCAACTTCACGTTGCGTACGCGCAACACTGCGCGGGCAACGCTGGGGACGCGCGCCGCTGGTATCGCGCGAGTTGTAGGACGCGCGCGACCCCCGCAGCCATCCTCGGCTAGCTCAAATCGTTCCTGCCGCCACGGCGGCATTTCCCCTTGCCGGAAGCCATCGGAACCATCGGGGATTGAGCTAGTTTTCTCCCTAATGTTCACCGACATCAAGAGCGCCACTATCGAGGTATGGGAGCACCGTGAGCTCCTCGAGCAGCTCACGCGCCGGGACATCAAGCTGCGCTACAAGCAGGCCGCCATGGGCTTCGCGTGGGCGGTGTTCATGCCCTGCCTCATCGTCCTCTCCGGACTAATCATCCGTTTCGCCATGGCGCAGATCTCCGGACACACGCTGGCGCGCGTCGATATCGCGAACATCGCGATCAAGGGCGTCGGCTGGGCATTCTTCGTTGGCGCACTCGGCTTCGCGACCGCGAGCCTCGTCGGCAACTCGAACCTCGTCACGAAGATCTACTTCCCGCGCGAGGTGCTCCCCCTCTCTTCCGTCGGCGCGCAGGCCTTTGATACATCGATCGGCCTGCTCACCCTCTGCATCATTCTCCCTTTTCTCGGCGTGCGTCTCCATGCGAGCCTCGCGTGGGTGCCGCTTCTCCTCGTGCTGCTCGTCC
>JALYSW010000288.1 GCA_030854615.1 Gemmatimonadota bacterium | reverse complement strand
GTCGTGAAGTACTCGTCGCCGAGGAGCGGGTGATTCACCGCCTGGGCAACATCGGTGACGAGGAGGGGCTCGCGGCTGAGCGCGACCTTCCCTGCCACCCCCTGCCCGATGTGGATGCGCGTTCCCTCCGCGATGTCGGGCGCCAATCCCTTCGCAGCCGCGATGTAGAGCTGGTTCGTTCCGGGCTGACGCAGCATGAGCGAGCATCGCTGGGCCTGCATGTCGTCGCCGCAGAGCGAGAGCAGCCCATCAGCGAGCTTGCGCGAGTCGTTCGTCGCCGCATCGAGCGCGAGCACGCGCTCGATGAGATAGAGCGTGCGCGTCTTCTGGCGAAGCGTCTCGCTGCGCCGATGCAGCTCGACATGCGCCTGCTCGAGCTGTCCCACCGCGGCGCTCACCTGCTGCTCCACCGCCTCGGCGCGGCGATTGGCGCGCCGCGCATCTTCCTTCGCCTTCGCGTTCTCCGTTTCGAGAACGATCATGCGCTCGGGGGTGAAGCCGCCTTGACCGCTCGGCGTGTTGCGCGCGACCGCGAGCGCCTGCTCGAGCGATGCGAGGTGCTTCACGTATTCGCCGTGCACGCGCTGCGTGACATCCTCGAGCGTGCGCACCGCCTCGTTGCGCGCCTCGCGCTCGGCATAGCGCGCGTACGCGAGCGCGAACAGCGCGACGTACGGCGCGAAGCGCTCCATCACGCGCGTGCCGAAGAAGCGCCGCGGCTCGTAGACCGCGACGACGGCGGAGAGCTGCCCGTCGACGCGCAGCCCGCGCATGGCGAGGAGCCCTTCCTCCTCGAGCGTCGTGTCGAGCCCCAGCAGGCGCGCGTACTCATCCGATTGATCGCCGAGGTCGACGAACTGGCCGCCGGCGAGGATCTGCGTGCGGATGCGCGCGGGGAGATGATCGACGGTGGTATCGGCGCGCGCGCGGATCACCTTCGAGCCGCTCGGGCTCACGCGTTCGCGCAGCATCTGGTGCCGCGCGTCGTAGCCGAAGAGCGAGAGCTCCGTGCTGCGGTCGACCTCGGCGAGGGCCTCGCCCAGCGCAACGATGGCCGCGTCGAGGTCCGACGCTGCCGCGAGCGCATGAGCGAGCGACGCGAGAGTACGTGGGGGCATTGAGGGGGGCCGAGCAGTCGGGAAGAGGGGTCCGCGAGCGGTTAAGGTTGAGGCGTAGGTGTCGAAGTGTCAATCGTTTCCGCGCTTTGCATCGCTTGACAGTGGATGTCGTTCCGGTAACTTCCATGCATGCCGGAGCGCATGGTGCAGCTGGTGCTGCATTACGATGGCGCGGGGTTTTCTGGGTGGCAGCGCCAGCCGGCAACGCGCACGATTCAAGGGGTATTGGAAGGCGCGCTGGAGCGGTTGTGCAACGCACCCGTGGGCGCGCTTGGGGCCGGACGCACCGATGCCGGCGTGCATGCGCGCGGACAGGCAGTGGGAGTGCGGGTTCCTCTCCGATGGGAAGCGGCCGAGTTGCGTCGGGCATTGAACGCGGTACTGCCGGCGGATGTGTGGGTCGCCAGCGCAGTCGAGATGAGCGATGCCTTTCACGCACGGTACAGCGCCACCGGACGGAGGTACAGCTACCATGTCGGCACCGATCGGGAGGCGCACTCGCCGTTCCGCCGCCGCTGGGAATGGGCACTCGAGGGACCGCTGGCGCTCGACGCGCTGGCAAGCTGCGCGAACTCGCTCCTCGGCACGCACCGCTTCCTCGCTTTCGCCGTCCAGGGAACTGCGCCAGCGAGCGATGACCATCGCTGCACCATCGTGGACGCGGCGTGGAGTGAGCGTCCGCACGGGCTGGTCTTCGAGGTCGAGGCGAATCGCTTTCTGCATCACATGGTACGCTTCCTGGTCGGCACGATGATCGAGATCGCGCGCGGCAGGCGTCCGCGGTCCGATTTCGCGACGCTGCTCGAGGCCGAAGACAATCGGCGAACGTCCGCACCCGCGCCGGCGCACGCGCTCTTTCTCGATGTCGTTCGTTATCCGCGCGACCTCTACCTGGGCGATACATGAAGATTCTGCTCGATACGGCCAGTCTCGACGAGGTGAAGTGGGCGACCGACGTCGGGATCGTCGATGGGATCTCGACCGATCCGACGCTGATCGCGGAGGAGGATTCGACCGAGACGTATCACGAGCTCCTCGCTGAGCTCTGCCGGCTCACCCGTGGCCCGGTGCTCGCGCCCGTGCTGGCCATTACGGCGGACGACATCTATCGCGACGGAAAAGAGCTCGCGAAGATCGCCGACAACATCGTGGTAGAGGTGCCGGTGATCGAGGATGGGCTGCGGGCGACGGCGCGTCTTGCGGCCGATGGCATTCGCGTCACGGCGACGCTCGTCTTCAGCAGCGCGCAGGCGCTCTTCGCGGCGAAGGCGGGCGCGTACTCGGTGAGCGCGTTCATCGGCCGCCTCGATGACATCGGCGGCGATGGCATCGCGTTGATCGGCGAGATACGACAGCTGTTCGACCGGCATCACGTGGAGTGCGAGCTCACGGCCGCATCGATCCGGACGCCGCGACAGTTCTCCGAGGCGGCGAACATCGGCGCCGATTCGGCCGCGGTGCCGCCGGACGTGCTGCGGCTGCTGCTGGTGCATCCGCTCACCGATCTCGGGCTCGATCACTTCCTGTACGACTGGAGCAAGCGCGTTTCGCGCAGCCGCACGAACCTGTGATCACACGAGCGGTACGCCTTTCTCTTCTGGCGTTGTGCGCGGCATGCGGGGACAGCTCGCACGACGCACGCGCGCTCGCGGTAGCAACGGCGAGCGCGGCGACGATGGCCTCTCCCGACTCGAGTCGCTCGACCGCGGTGGCGGAGAGCGCGCTCACCACGCAGCGGCGCACCGCGATCACGGAGGCCGTCGCGC
>JALYSW010000211.1 GCA_030854615.1 Gemmatimonadota bacterium | reverse complement strand
TTCGACGTCATCATCTGCAACGACGTCCTGCACTACGTCGCGACGCCGGCGCTCCGCATCGGCGTACGCGCGCTGGCGACGCGGCTGCGCGGCGTCGCATATCTCGGGCTGTTCACGAGCGCCGACGACATCGAGGGCGACATGAAGACGTACATCAGGCGTCCGCCGTCGTTCTACCGGCGCGAATTCGAACGTGCGGGGCTGCGATCGGTCGGGATGCACTGCTGGATCCCCGCCGAGCTCGCGAAAGATCGCGCTGCGATGGAGCTCAGCGGCGCTTGAGCTTCACGCCGCATGCGCTCAACAGGCGTAGCGGCTCCGGAGCAAACGGGAAGAGAGTGTGCGCGCGCATCGCGTGCCGCTTCACGAGGTCGCACCGTCCGCGCTCCGCACCGATCTCCGCGATGCGCATCTGGATGCGGTAGCTCCCCGGATCCACGATCGATGCGCGGTCGTACGCGGCGACGGTCGTCGCCGACGAGAACATCGCCATCGCCGCGATCTGCGTCGCCGATCGCAGCGAGAGGAGCAGGGCGATGACGATCGACCCGCCGACGATCGCGAGACCGCGCGCCGTCGCCGTCGACAGCGGGATCGACATGCGTATCGCGGCCGGAGTAGCGAGCGCGCCGAGCAGCGCCCAGACGAAGAGCGTCGGCGGCGCGAGCAGTAGCGACGCGTCGAAGCATCCGACGACGAACGTCGCCGCGAGCGTCGCCACGAGCGCGAGCGGCGGGAGGAACTCGTCGAGGTCGAGTGCGTCCCGCATCGCGCCGAACGCGAGCACCGCGAGCCCGACCAGCGCGAGCGCGAACGCCAGCGTCGCCGGAATTCCTCGCTCCGCCAGCATCGCAACCCAATCGCTGCTGGGCCACGGATTCGACGTCATGCCGTCGTCGTGGTCGATCGATGGATCGCCCTTCGCGGCAACCTTGGGATAGGCGACCGCCCAGTTGCCGGGGCCGACGCCGAGCAACGGATGCTCCAACGCGAGCTTGAGCGACGTGCCGTATTGCACGAGGCGGCCGTGCCCACTCCCCTCGCGATAGTTCATGACGCCTGTGACGGTGTCGAGATAGGGAGAATCGCTCTTCCAGTTGAGCGTGTTCGGAACGAGGATCGCGGCGGCGGCGCCGAAGGCGGCGAAGGCGGCGGCGAGCGGAATGCGTCGCGCGATCCGCGCGTCGCGCCAGCGTCGCTGCGCGACCCAGACGCCGAGCGCGAGGATCACGACGCCGGCGAGGACGGCGAGCATTGCGGCTCTGCTGCGCGAGAGCACGAGCGCCGCGGCGAGGATCGCTACGCCGGCGCTCGACGCGAGGATGCCCGCCGCGCGCGGCGCGAGCACGAGGAGCAGAAGGAGCGCCGGCGCGCCGATCGCCGCGAGATGCGCGACGAAGTTCCGATTGCCGAAGGTGCCGCCGGGCGAGCGGTTGAGCGAGAAGAAGTCGCTCGTCACGCCGTACGTCTGCAGCAGCGACGTCACGGCACCGAGCACGATCGCCGCGGAGAGCGCGGCAACCAGCTGCCAGCGCCACCCCGAGGCAGCGGTCGCGCGCGCGGCGAGAAAGACCGCGAGCCCCGAGAAGGTGATGCCGAGAGCGCGCGCAGCGGCCCAGTGGTTGTCGGCGAAGACGGCCGAGACGAGACCGAGGGCGAGATAGAGCCCGAGCAGCGTGTCGACGCGCGTGAGCTCGAGGCGGCGCGTCCCCTGCACGCACGCGATGATCGCGGCAAGCGCCGTCAGGTGGAGCGCGAGCTCCTTGGGCACGAAATACCGATCGAGCTCGAACAACCTGTAGGTCACAGCAGCCAGCACGATGGCGATCGCGCCGACCTGCAGCACCCTCAGCGCACCTCTGCCGGTACCGGTTTCAGGCATGGCCCAAGATAAGCTCCCGGCCGCTCTGGAAAATCATTCGGCGGCCCAATAGCCTACGAGCATGACACCCTGGGTCAAACGACTGCTCGCGGCGAACGTCGGCGTCTTTCTCCTGCAGCTCGCGTATCCCGAGCTGACGAAGGCGCTCGTGCTCGTTCCCGCACTTGTGCTCTCGACGCCGTGGACGCCGATCACCTACATGTTCATCCACGGCAACTTCTGGCATATCCTCTTCAACATGATCGTGCTCTTCTTCTTCGGCCCGAGGGTTGAAGAGCGTCTTGGAAGCGGCCGCTTCATCACGTTGTACTTCATTGCCGGACTCACGGGCGCGCTCTTCTCCGCGTTCATGCCCTACGTCCCGATTCTCGGTGCATCGGGCGCAGTCCTGGGTGTCGAGCTCGCGTACGCGCGCTTCTGGCCGCTCGACAAGGTCTACATCTACGGCGTGCTGCCGATTCAGGTGCGGTGGCTCGTCGTGCTCACGGTCGTGATGTCGATCGCCGGACTCGGTGGCTTCGAGCCGGGCGTCGCGCACTACGCGCATCTCGGGGGCCTCGTTGGCGCGGCGGTCTACCTCTTCATCATCAGCCGCAGCGCCACGCGCCCCGTGATCTCGACCGCCACCCGTCCGCAGGTGCGGCAACCGACGCCGCCGCGCAGCGACGACATGAAGCGTTGGGCGACGATCCCGCGCGGCGAGCTCCACGAGATCAACCGTCACGAGGTCGATCGCCTACTGGACAAGATCAGCCTGAAGGGAATCAACAGCCTCACGCCGTCGGAACGCGCCGCGCTGGATCGGTTCAGCAAGCAGAAAAGCTGAGTGTAGAGAACCACGAAGGTCAACAAATTGGCAGAACGAATTGAACGGATGAAGGGCACGGATTTAACTGATTTAGCGATTTGTGCTTATCCGTTAGCTCCGTGCCTCTGATCCGTTCAATTCGTTTTTCATGTGGCCGCTGTTCGCTGCTCACTACAGGCTCGAATCGTTCCTCATGACAACAGCTACCGCCCGGCCATGCGCCGCATGTCCATGAGAATCGCATCGGCGCTGATCGGTCGTCCGAGAAAATCCGTGATGACATCCGCCGAGGAGCGCGAGAGTCCATACCGATAGATGTGCTCCGACATGTACGCGTACCACGTCGGGTCGCCGGTGGTGAAGTCGCCGTGCTGCTGCTTCACGCGCGCGCGGATGTCGGCGATGATGATCGAGCCGATCGCGTAGTTCGCCATGTATCCCGGCGCATCGATCAGCTGCCCGCGCATCGCCCACCACGAGAATTCCGGATGCGGCGTGATGTGCAGATAGTGGCTCGTGAGATCGGACCACACCGTATTCGGATCCTGCGTCGGATCGCGGTGCATCCGTACCTCGAATAGCGACCACGCGATGTCCATCACGATCCCCGAATAACGTGCGCGCAAGCCCAGCGCCGTCGACACCGAGTCGCCGAGATAGTGCATCTGCCAGCGTGGCTCGTAACACTCGAGCGCGGCAACGTCGCCGAGTCCCTCCGTGAGCGCATCATTATCCGGCCAGTCCAGAAATGCCGGCCGCTGATGGATCGCCGAGATGTGCACGGCGTGCCCCGTCTCGTGCAGGAGCTCGTCGAGATTGTCGAGACCGCCCACGCGATACGTCGCGAACACCCATGGCTCGCCCGGCAGCCACACGCCATTCACGAGATGCGGTCGCCCGCCGAAGTCCGTGAACGCTACCGGGGTCTTCCCAACCCGCGGCGTGAGATCGTAGTGTACGTGCAGCGCGACGAGGTCGGCGCCAAGATCGCGGAAGTAGTGCGCGTTGAGCGTGCCGAGATCGTCCAGCGGAATGCGCACGCTCAACGCTCGGCTCGCCGCGCCGCCCTGGTAGTGATAGTCCCACGGCTCGATCATCTCGTTCGGCGTGCTCACGCGCCACGCTTCGAGCACGCTCATCAGCCACTTCTCCATCTCCGCTGGATCGATGCGCAGCACGCGCGCCTCTGCGTCCACCGGCGATCCGTTCGCGCGCCAACGCGCCGCGCTCAGCTTCACGAACTCGCGATACGGGCTGTGCGCGCCATCGTCGCCGTTCACGCTGCGCCAGATCGTGTCGATGGCGGAGAAGAGCCGGTGCCGCTGCTCGCGATCATCCATCTGCGCGAGCATCCCGAGCGCCGTGAGCCGGTCCAGCGTCTTCCCCTCGAACACGACGTGCTGCACCGCCCGTGTGTAGCACGAGTACATGCGCCGCTCGAGCCGCTCGTACGCCGAGTCGCCGCGCGCGAGCGCCGCGGCATCGTAGTCGCACACGGGCGGCGCCTGAGTCGGGCCCGGCTCCGCCTCGTCCGCATCCGAGAGCAGCCCGCCCGCGAGCGCGGTGCGCATCGCGCCGTACGCGTGCTGATCTTCCGGCGCGAGGGCGGCCGAATCGATGCGCGCGAGCAGCGCCTCGAGCGGCACGCGAGTCGCCTCGTAGCGCCGGTGCAGCTCCGCGATCGAGGTGCCGTCGGTATCCGCGCCGACGCCGCGCCCGTTCGTGACCGCGATCCGATCCTTCACCACGTGCAGCGCCTGGAACATCGACTCCGCACGCACGAGCGACGGCGCCGCCGATGCGCGCGCCGGCCCTCCGGCGCCCGACGCGTGGTGACAGGCCGCGGGCGCCACGAATATCGCGATCAGGAGCAGAGCAAAACGGAGCGGCATGCGGGCCATGGTGGATCCGATCACGGGGGAACGACATCGCGCGTGGCGCTAACATGCCCGCGCGCTCCCCGGCGCGCCACCATTCACCCCGCACACCGGTCGTGCGCGGCGCCGATTCACGTTATGATGCGGGCATGACCGAGCGACTCTACTACACCGACGCATATCTCCGTGCCTTCGACGCCCGCATCGTCGATCGCACCGCGGACGACCGCACGATCTACCTCGACCGCACCGCCTTCTACCCGACCTCCGGCGGCCAGCCCTTCGACACCGGAACGCTCGCCGGCATCGCGGTCACCGACGTCGTCGACGAAGGCGAGCGCATCGGCCACGTCCTCGCCTCCCCCGCGCCGCGCGATCTGCAGAACGTCAGCGGGATCGTCGACTGGAATCGCCGCTTCGACCACATGCAGCAGCACACGGGGCAGCACCTCCTCTCCGCGCTCTTCGCCGATCGCTTCAAGCTCCACACGGTGAGCGTCCACTTCGGCGCCTCGTCCTCGACGCTCGATCTCGACGAGGAGCTCGTCTCGGCGAAAACGCTCATCGCTGTAGAGGAGCTCGCGAATCTCGCCATCGCCGAATCGCACGAGGTCTCCGTCTCCTTCGAGAGCGCCGCGACGGTCGTGGGACTCCGCAAGCCACCGCCGCGCGAGGGCGAGCTGCGGATAGTCGACATCGAGTCGCTCGACCGAAGCGCATGCGGCGGCACGCACCTCCACACCACCGCGGAGATCGGAACGCTCCTCATTCGCGGCACGGAGCGCGTGCGCAAAACGACGCGCGTCGAGTTCGTGTGCGGCCTCCGCGCCGTGCGCGCCGCGCGCGGCGATCACGAGCTCCTCACCGCACTCGCGCAATCGGCCGGCGTCGCCGCCACAGAGCTCGCCGCGAAGATGAAATCGCAGGGCGAGGCGCTCCGCGCCGCGCAGTCCGCGCGACGCGAAGCCTCCACCGCGCTCGACGCCTACCACGCCCGCGAGCGCTTCGACACAGCGACCCCGGACGCCAACGGCCGTCGCCGCATCGTCATCGATCACCGCGATGCCGGCGCGCCGGCCACGGTGGACGAGCTCCGTTCCCTCGCCCAGGCTACCCTCGCCCTCGGCGACGCCCTCTTCATCGGCACTCTCCCGTCCCCGCCCACGATCGTCGTCGCCTCATCCGAGGGCGGGCTCGACGCCGGCGCCACCCTCAAGAAGCTCCTCGCCGACCATGGCGGGCGCGGCGGCGGCAACGCCCGCATCGCGCAGGGCACCGTCCCCACCCTCGGCGCCCTCGACGCCGTGCTCGCCGCGCTCTAGCTCCGAATCGTGCACCTTCCCCGCCCGGCCAACTGGCGCTCAACGCCGCGCCGGTTCATTTTCGTCAGACCTCCCCCAAACAGGATCCACGCCTCATGCACGTGCCAGCCGTCCGCATCGTGTTCGGCCTCGCCGCCGCCGCTCTCCTCATCGCCGCCACCCCCGCTATGCAGCCCACGCTGCTCGGCTTCTCCGATGCCTCGAGCAAGACCGAGCGCGATTGGGAGGAGAAATTCAAGGCGATCCCGGAGCCGGCGCGAATGCGCGCGAACATGCAGCGGCTCACCGCGCATCCGCACCACGTCGGCTCGCCCTACGACAAGGACAACGCGGAGTGGCTCCTCGCCCAGCTGAAGAGCTACGGACTCGACGCACACATCGAGTCGTTCGATGTCCTCTTCCCCACTCCGCTCGAGCGCGCCGTCGAGCTCGTGTCGCCAACGCGCTTCGTCGCCAAGCTCCAGGAGCCCGCTTTCGCGCAGGACCCCACGTCGAACCAGAAGGCTGAGGCGCTTCCCACATACAACGCCTACTCGATCGACGGTGACGTCACCGCGCCGCTGGTCTACGTCAACTACGGCATCCCCGCAGACTACGAAGAGCTCGCGCGCCACAACATCTCCGTGAAGGGCGCTATCGTCATCGCGCGCTACGGCGGCTCGTGGCGCGGCATCAAGCCGAAGGTCGCCGCCGAGCATGGCGCGGTCGGCTGCCTCATCTATTCCGATCCGCGTGACGACGGCTACGCCGGCGGCACCGTCTTCCCCAACGGTCCGATGCGCCCGAGCGAAGGGGTACAGCGCGGCTCCGTCGAGGACATGCCGCTCTACCCGGGCGACCCACTCACGCCGGGCGTCGGTGCGACGAAGGATGCGAAGCGCCTTCCGATCTCCGAGGCGAAGACGCTGACGAAGATCCCCGTGCTCCCGATCTCGTACGGTGACGCGCAGCCACTCCTCTCCGCACTCGGCGGTCCCGTCGTGCCGAACGACTGGAAGGGCGGTCTCCCCATCACCTATCGCTTCGGCGCAGGTCCCGCGAAGGTGCATCTCAAGATCAAGTCGACGTGGACGCTCAAGCCGCTGTACGACGTCATCGCCACGATCCCCGGCAGCACGGAGCCCGATCAGTGGGTCATCCGCGGCAATCACCATGACGCGTGGGTGAATGGCGCCGAAGATCCGATCGCCGGTCTCGTTCCGGAGCTCGAAGAGGCGCGCGCGCTCGGCATGCTCCTCAAGCAGGGGTGGCATCCGAAGCGCACGTTGATCTACGCCATGTGGGACGGCGAGGAGCCGGGGCTGCTCGGCTCGACCGAGTGGGCCGAGGCACACACAGATGAGCTGCGAGCGAAGGGCGTCGCGTATCTGAACACGGACACGAATGATCGCGGCTACCTCTTCCTAGAGGGGTCGCATGTGCTCGAGAAGTTCATCAACGGCGTCGCGAAAGACATCGACGACCCCGAGACGCATCTCTCCGTGTGGAAGCGGCTGCAGGGCGTCACGATTCAGCTTGGCGATGCCGAATCGAAGAAGGATGCACGCAATCGCGCCGATCTCCGCATCGGCGCGCTGGGCTCAGGCTCGGACTTCACGCCTTTCCTGCAGCACCTCGGCGTTCCTTCGATCAACATGGGTTACGGTGGCGAAGATGATGCCGGCATCTACCACTCGATCTACGACGACTTTTACTGGTACACGCATTTCAGCGACACGTCGTTCGTCTACGGCCGCGCGATGGCACAGACCGTCGGCACCGCGGCCATGCGCCTCGCCGACGCCGACGTGCTCCCGTACGACTACACGAACCTCGCCGAGACGGTGCACGGCTACATCGACGAGCTCAAGAAGCTGGCGAGCAGTGAGGCCGATGCCGCGCGCGAGCGCAATCTCGAGATCGAGGAGGGGTCGTACTCCGCAATCAACGATCCGCATTCGCCGACCATCACGCCGCCTGCGCTGCAGGTGCCACCGCATCTTTCGTTCGCACCGCTCGAGAACGCGGCGGACTCGCTGACGCGCGCTGCCGAGCATTACAGCAAGGCGTACGACAAGGCGCTCGGCAGCGGAAACACGGAGGGCGCGAAGACCTCGCTCGCCGCGGTCAACGCGATTCTCGAGCACAGCGAGCACGTGCTTACCGACCCTCGCGGGCTTCCAATGCGTCCGTGGTTCCAGCACCTGCTCTACGCGCCTGGATTCTATACGGGGTACGGTGTGAAGACGATGCCGGCCGTGCGCGAGGCGATCGAGCAGCACAAGTACGGCGACGTCGACGAGGCCGTTGCACGCGTCGCCGCGGTCGTGAATGCGGAAGCGACGCTCGTGGAGTCCGCCACAGCCGCGCTCGGCAAAGGACAGTGAGCCCGGGGTTTATCCTTAGAGGATGAGAGATTTGCCGATCGATCCGGACGACATGCCGTCGCCCGGCGAGCTCCTCGATGGGGAGCTCGACATGATCACGCGGAGCAAGGAGTCACCCGAGAACGCGCCGATGCTTCAGGCGACGATCTCGCCGCTCCGCGTCGCGTTCCAGGGTGAGGCGGGCGCCTTCAGCGAGGAGGCGATCGTTCAGCTCTGGGGCGCGGAGGCCGAGCCCGTGCCGATGCGCACCTTCGCGGATGTGATGGACGCCGCTGAGACGGGGAGCGTCGACTACGGGCTGTTGCCGATCGAGAGTACGCTTATGGGCGGCGTCGACAGCGCCTACGATCTGCTCGCGATGCACGAGCGGCTGATGATTACGGCCGAAACAGTCGTCCAGATCAATCTCTGTGTGCTCGGCATTCCGGGCGCGACGATCGCTGATCTAACGCAGTTGCACAGCCACCCGCTGATGCTCGCGCAGTGCGCGCACTTCCTCGAGCGGCACAAGCACATCACGCCGGTGTCGTCGTGGGACACCGCGGGCGCGGCGCGCGCAGTCATGCAGGCGGGCGATCCATCGCGTGCGGCGGCCGGAAGCCGTCGCGCAGCGAACCGCTTCGGTCTGGAGCTGCTCGCCGACCGCATCGAGGATCGTCCCGACACGCAGATGCGGTTCCTCGCCGTCTCACGCGGGCCCGCATCGCCCGCGGAGGGAACGCCGGTGCGCAGCGCCGCGCTCTGTACGGTGAAGGATGTCGCCGGCGGCCTGATCGCCGCGCTGCAGCCGCTTGCAAAGGGCGGCTTCAACGTGTCGCACTTCGTCGCACGTCCCACGCGCGAGCCGTGGCAGTACATGTACTACATCGAGTTCGAGCACAACGCGGCGGATCCCGAGGCGACGCGTGCACTCGACGCGGTGCAGAAGGCCGCCACAACCTACCGGCTACTCGGTACTTTCCCGCGCTGGCTGCAGGAGAATACCGCACAATCGGGCATGGACTCGTACCTCTCGTGAGCGCGATGCACACGACGCCTCTCACCGCGCGGCCGGCGTGGCTCGCGCTCGTGGCGCATCATGATGCGATCCGCGATGTGCATCTGCGCGAGCTCTTCGCCGCCGATCCCGGCCGGGGTACGCGCATGACCGCTTCCGGCGCGTCGCTCTTTCTCGACTACTCGAAGCATCGTGCCACCCCCGAGACGATGCCGCTCCTCCTCGCGCTCGCGCGCGAGTGCGGGGTCGCCGAGCGCAGGCGCGCGATGTTCACGGGCGAGAAGATCAACGTCACGGAAAATCGCGCGGTACTTCACGTTGCACTTCGCGCCACGCGCAGCACCACCATCATGGTCGACGGCGTCAACGTCGTGCCGCTCGTGCACGAGGTGCTCGATCGTATGCGAGCATTCTCTACGGCCGTGCGCGATGGTGGCTGGAACGGATTCACGGGACGACAGATCCGCAACGTCGTCAACATCGGCATCGGCGGCTCGGACCTCGGCCCCGCCATGGCGTACCGCGCCCTCGCGTACTACGCGAAGCGCGACCTCACCGTGCACTTCGTCTCCAACGTCGACAGCACCGACCTCGTCGAGGCGACGCGCGACCTCGATCCGGCCGAGACGCTGTTCATCGTATCGTCCAAGACGTTCACGACGACCGAGACGATGACGAACGCCGCCGCCGCCCGCGACTGGATCGTGCGCGCGCTCGGGGACGAGCGCGCCGTGTCGCGCCACTTTGTCGCGGTGTCGACGAACGAGGCGGCGGTGCGGAAGTTCGGTATCGACCGCGCGAACATGTTCGGCTTCTGGGACTGGGTCGGCGGCCGATACTCGATGGATTCGGCCATCGGCCTTTCGACGATGATCGCGATCGGCGCCGACGACTTCGATGCGATGCTCGGCGGCTTTCGCGCGATGGATGAGCACTTTCGCGATGCACCGCTCGAGGAGAACCTCCCCGTCATCCTCGCGCTGCTCGGCATCTGGTACACCGACTTCTTCGGCACGCAGAGTGCGGCCGTGCTTCCGTACGACCAGTATCTCGCACGCTTTCCATCGTATCTGCAGCAGCTGATCATGGAGAGCAACGGCAAGTCGGTGACGCTCTCCGGCGAGCGCGTTCGCTACGCGACAGCTCCGGTGATCTGGGGCGAGCCGGGGACGAACGGACAGCATTCGTTCTATCAGCTGCTGCACCAGGGGACGCCGCTCGTCCCCGTCGACCTCATCGGCTTTGCGAAATCGCTCAACCCGTTGGGTACGCAGCACGATCTGCTGATGGCGAATCTCTTCGCGCAGGCGGAAGCCCTCGCGTTCGGAAAGACGGCGGCGCAAGTACGAGCGGAGGGGACGCCGGAATCGCTGGTGCCTCATCGCGTGTTCGAGGGAAACCGGCCCTCCAGCGTGATCCTCGCCGAGAAGCTCAACCCGACGACGCTCGGTACGCTGATCGCGCTGTACGAGCACATGGTGTTCACGCAGGGCGTGATCTGGGACATCGATTCGTTCGATCAGTGGGGAGTCGAGCTGGGGAAGACGCTCGCCACGCGCATCGCTGCGGAGCTCGTGCCGGGGGCCGATACC
>JALYSW010000117.1 GCA_030854615.1 Gemmatimonadota bacterium | reverse complement strand
GCGCCGCGGCCGTTGACGCCGAATTCCTCCGCGAGCGTGATCTGCACACTCGAGACGAAGTTGCGATTCCAGATCGGTTCGAGAAAGGAATTCGCGAAGCGAAAGTAGAGGATGTTCATGATGGCCTCCTTTCCGAGATAATGATCGATCCGGAAAATGGAGTCCTCGGGAAACACCGCTCGCGCGGCTGCATTGAGCTCGCGCGCCGATTCGAGATCGCGCCCGAACGGCTTTTCGACGATGACGCGCGCATCCTTCGCCAGCCCCGCGATGCCGAGTCCCTGAATCACCGTTTCGAACAGCGCGGGTGGGATCGCGAGATAGTGGGCGGGGCGACGCGCCGTCCCGAGCGCGCGCTTGAGCGCCTGGAATGTCTCGGGGTCGTTGTAGTCACCCGACACGTATTGCAGCAGCGAGAGGAGTAGCCTGAGCGGCCGTCTGCCGACGGCCACACCCGAGTGTCTGAGACTCTGCGTCACGCGCTTGCGCAGCGCCGCGAGGCTTATTGGTGACGAGGCGACCCCGATCACGGGCACCGTCAGTACGCCGCGCTTGACCATCGCGTACAGCGCGGGAAAGATCTGCTTGTAGGCGAGATCTCCGGTGACACCGAAGAGCACGAGCGCATCGGACTGCGCGGGCTTGCCGTTCGCGCGATTCATCGCGATCTCCGACTGGGAATGTGTCGACGCGAAATCATGGAGCGGTGACTGGAGTGGTCGTGGCGAGCGCCGCGTCGACGATCGTCTGCGCCTCCGCCAGAATTCCTTCGAGCTGCGCCGTGCCGCGAAAGCTCTCGCCGTATATCCTGTAGAGGTCCTCCGTTCCCGACGGGCGTGCGACGAACCATCCCGATGCCGTCGAGACCTTCAATCCGCCGATCGGCGCGTCGTTTCCGGGCGCCCTCGTGATGATGCTTTCGATCTTTTCGCCGGCGAGGTTGGCAAGTCGCACCCGGTCCGGTGACAGCATGCCAAGCACCCGCTTTTGCTCGAGCGTGGCGTGCGCCTCCACCCGGTCGTACGCAGGCGCACCAAACTCTCGTGCGAGATCATCGTAGAGCGTTGCGGGATCACGCGTCGCGCACGCCGTGATCTCCGCCGCGAGCAGCGCTGCAATGATCCCGTCCTTGTCGGTCGACCACACCGAGCCATCGCGACGAAGAAAGGATGCGCCGGCGCTCTCTTCACCGCAAAAGCCGAGAGAGCCATCGTACAGGCCGGAGACGAACCACTTGAAACCGACGGGGACCTCGCACAGGGGTCGGTCGAGGCTCGCGGCCACGCGGTCGATCATCGCGCTGCTGACGACCGTTTTCCCGATACCGACACCGGCGCGCCACAGCGGGCGATGGCGAACGAGATGCTGAATCGCGACGGCGAGATAGTGATTGGGCGGCTGCAGCCCCGAGCCGCGACAGACGATCCCGTGACGATCGTGATCGGTATCGCAGGCGAATGCGATGTCGAAGCGGTCCTTCAGCCCGACGAGCCGCTGCATGGCGTATGGCGACGACGGATCCATGCGGATGCGCCCGTCCCAGTCGAGCGTCATGAAGCCGAAGGTCGGATCCACGACGTCGCTCACGACCGTGAGATCGAGACGATAGCGATCCGCGATGGCCGGCCAGTAGTGGACGCCGGCTCCGCCGAGCGGGTCGACGCCCATGTGAAGTCCGGAAGTACGGATCACGTCGAAGTCGAGCACGCTCGCGAGATCATCGACGTACGCAGTGAGGTAGTCGTGCCGGTGTGTGGTCGTCGCGCGCAGCGCCCGCTCGTATGGTACCCGTTCGACGCCCGCGAGACGAGACTCGAGCAGCTCGTTCGCCCGCGCCTCGATCCAGCTCGTGATGATCGTGTCCGCCGGTCCACCGTTCGCCGAGTTGTACTTGATCCCTCCGTCCTCCGGCGGATTGTGTGATGGCGTGATGACGATGCCGTCCGCGAATCCACTCGTCCGATTCCGGTTGTAGCAGAGGATCGCGCGCGAGATGGCGGGAGTCGGCGTGTACTCGTCGTCCTTGGCGAGCATGACGTCGACGCCGTGCGCGGCGAGTACTTCGAGCGCGGTTGCGCATGCCGGCGCCGACAGTGCGTGCGTGTCGATGCCAAGGAAGAGGGGGCCGTCGATCGACTCCTTCTTGCGATAGCGGCAGATCGCCTCGCTGATTGCGAGCAGATGCCATTCGTTGAAGGAAGTCGTGAAGGCCGATCCTCGATGGCCCGACGTGCCAAAGGACACGCGCTGGCTCTGTATCGAAGGATCGGGGATTTGTCTGTAGTACGCGGTGAGCAGCTTCGGCACATCGAGCAGCATTGCGGCGGGCGCCGGTTTTCCGGCGAGAGGGCTGATCTTCACGCTGTTTCTCCGAGCTGCGCTGCCGCGTTGGCGTCGGCGAGCGCCGAGACGCTCGACAGTATCTCGACGCCTGACAGAAGCGCCGGCCGGTCGGTCATCACGATGCGGCGGGTTTCTCCGCGTGGCCGCCAAAGCCGGCGCGCATCGCCGAGAGGATGCGATTCTGGAAATCTGCTTCGCCGCGGGAGGTGAATCGCGAAAAGAGGGCGGCTGAAAGCACGTTCGCGGGAACACCCTCGTCGATTGCCGCCTCGAGCGTCCATCGGCCTTCGCCCGAATCCGACACGCGTCCGGCGAATTCATCCAGCTCGGGATTCCCCGCGAACGCGGCTGCGGTGAGATCCAGCAGCCACGATGCGATCACGCTTCCGTGACGCCAGACCTCGACGATATCGGGAAGGTCGAGATCGTATTGGTACGCACTCGGATCTCGAAGCGGCGTGGTTTCGGCGTCCTCGACCTGCGTGCCTTTCCCCACGTTCGCGTGCTTGAGAATGTTCAGCCCTTCGGCGTACGCCGCCATCATGCCATATTCGATTCCGTTGTGCACCATCTTTACGAAGTGTCCCGCCCCGGATGGGCCGCAGTACAGATAGCCGCGCTCCGCCGTTCCCAGGCGTCCTTCCCGACGCGGAGTCCTAGCGGCGCCCTCCGGCGCAGGCGCGAGCGTGGCGAGCAGCGGCTCGAGTCGCTTCACGACGTCGGCTTCGCCGCCGAGCATGAGACAATAGCCGCGCTCGAGCCCCAGAATTCCGCCGCTCGTGCCGGCGTCGACGTAGTGCAGTCCTTGCGGAGCGAGCCTCGCG
>JALYSW010000116.1 GCA_030854615.1 Gemmatimonadota bacterium | reverse complement strand
CGATGGGCGACGTTGCTCCTTCGGAACCGACGAGCCGGATCGACTCGCGGCCGCGATCGCGCTGTTGATGAATTGTCGCGTCCCTCTTCCTCGCTGATTTCTGCACAACCATTTCTTCACGACACTTGTGTTCGATCGATCTCGCCGAGAGTGTTTGAATATGTCCGCGACCAATGCGTGCGGCCGTAGAGCGCTGCAGCGCACTCCGGGCACGTCATCGACTTTCAGAATTGGCCCACCGGCGTGCCGCCGTTCCTCGCGATGACGCGTTGCGAGAAACCGATGCACGCTCGTGAGGGCGCGATCTCTTCTCACGGGCCCATCGCGTTGGTTCTGATCGACGACAATCGGTTGTTGCGCGAAGGAATCGCCGCCATGATCCATTCGCAGCCTGGATTCGAGATGCTCGTCGCATCGGCCGACGTCGACGAAGCACTCCGGAAAGTGCGAGAGGCGACACCAGATGTGGTGCTGATCGATTTCGGTTTAGCCGATCACGACAGCTTGAGCCTGACTGCAACAGTCCACCAGGAAGTTCCGGCGGCCCGAGTAATCGTGATGGGTCTGCTGCCGCCGCAGGAGGATGTCGCGACCTTCGTGCGGGCGGGCGCCTCCGGCTTCATCATGAAGGATGCATCGTTCGAGGACTTCTTCAGCACCATTCGGAGGGTCGCATCCGGCGCCGAGGTACTGCCGCCAGCGCTGACGCATTCGCTGTTCTCGCAGATCGTCAGGAACACGGCGAGTGTCGACAGGGTGCAACTTCTGGAATCGGTGCGCCTGACTACCCGCGAGCTTGAGGTGATCGCGCTCCTCGGCGATGGGTTGAGCAATAAGGAAATCGGCGCCCGGCTGCACATCGCGGTTCACACCGTGAAGAGTCACGTGCACAACGTCCTGGAAAAGCTGGCACTTCATAGCCGGTTGGAAGTGGCGGCCTTCAGCCACAGCTCCGGGGCGGGAGGACCCACGAGCCGCGGCGATCCGCCGCGCCGCGGAATGACGGTGCGTCAGCCGGGGAACTTCGATGGCCGCCGGGATGGTGCGAGCGAAGTCGTTGGCCGTGCTGCCGATGACTCGCACTCATGCTTGCTCTCGGCGCCGAATCGCCTCCGTGCGACCCAGCGTGTTCTCGATCAGTGAAACCAGACTGTCCGCTGCGCCATTTACGGCCAGCGAAATCGTGTCGACATGGTGAGTTGCGGCGATCGGCTGGCGGCCTTCAATGCGAGCTTCCAATGTGCAGCGGATGTCGTCTTGTCCGCTCTTCGGGCCATTCTCGTCAGCGAGATGCACTCCCAGCCGTGTGATGTGATCGCTGAACCGCGCTAAGGCAGCCGTGAGGACATCGGTAATCTCTGCCGCTCTCGTCTCGCGCCCCTCGATATTGTGGTCCGTACTGATCAGGATCTGCATACGCTCCTCTTGCGGCCGTGATTGGGTGCTTCTCCGTTTGGCGGGACAGTGCGGCCGGATTCTGTCTAAGTAAGCCCCTCTGACAACGCTCTCCGAGCCGCCGCCATCTCTCGCCGACGCTTCGCAGTTGGCCTGGGGTACGCCATCTCGAGCCCGCCGAGCGCGTCGACGACGATCCGGGACACGATCAGTCTGGCAGTATCCTTGTCGTCGGCGGGCACGACGTATCAGGGAGCATGATGCGTGCTCGTTCCCTGAAGGCACTCGCCGTAGGCCGTCATATACTTGGGCCAGTACGCACGCTCGTGGATGTCGGAGATACTGAATTTCCAGTGCTTCTCTGGCTCGTCGAGTCGGTCGAGAAATCGTCGTCGCTGCTCCTCGTTCGATAGTTGGAGAAAGATCTTGACGATTCGGGTACCGTTGCGATGAAGATGCTTTTCCAACTGCACAATGGAGCGAAACCGGTTCTTCCAGAGTCGCGGCGTGTCACGCGAAGGATGGGGAAGCCGTTCGTTCAGCAGCAGCTCCGGATGAACACGCACGACGAGCACTTCCTCATAGTAGGAGCGATTGAAGATGCCGATCCGTCCCCGCTCAGGAAGCCGGTAGTCGGTCCGCCAAAGAAAGTCATGCTCCAGTTCCTCCGCGCTCGGCTGCTTGAACGCATGCACCTCACATCCCTGCGGATTGACTCCGGACATGACGTGACTGATCGCGCCGTCTTTCCCCGCCCCATCCATTCCCTGAAAAATGAGCAACAGCGCGTAGCGATCGGACGCGGCGTGCAGATGCTGCAGGTCACTCAACTTGCGCACGTGTTCGCCCAAGAGCTGCTCATACTCTTCTTTTGAGTCGCAGATGGGCTTCACGCTCGTAGGCCAATCTCGAATATTGACCTTCGCGCGTGGCTTGACCAGAAAATCGTTCGACTTGATGATGCTCACGTTCGCTCCTCGCTGCAGATGAGACGGTAGGCGCCGTGAATGATCCGCAGGCTCGACCGGATCAGCGCCACCGGCGGCATGCGTCAGGTGATCGCGCAAACAAGACACTCGACTCGAAGCCGTTTCATGAGCGACGTGCGCTCGCAAGCTCAATCCCTTCCGCCGCCAGGCGACCAGCTTCGGTGGCCTTTCCACGGAGGATCCGCTCGAAGAGGACGCCGATGAGCGCTCCGATCAACGGCCCGACGATGTAGATCCATGTCGTGCTCGTGTCGCCGCGTATCAGGTCCGGTGCGATCGACCGCGCCGGGTTCATCGACGCTCCACTGATCGGCGCCGCCCACAGCCCGGCGAGCGCGATGTATCCGCCGACAGCGATCGCGCCGTTGGTTCCGACGTTCCGAGCCCCCGCCGCGGTTCCGAGAATCGTGTTCACCAGCCCGGCTGTAAGGAGCACCTCCATGCAGAGCGCCATCAAGGGACTCACGTCGCGGCCCGGAACGGTCGCGCCCAGTGCTCCCTCGTTGCCGAACATGATTCGTAAGAAAAGCGCGGCAGCCACGCCCCCAATGCTCTGACCGAGCAAATACCCCGGAACGCGCCGCCAGGGAAAATTGCGCCGCACCGAAAACGCTATGGTGACGACAGGGTTCAGATGCGCGCCGCTGACCGTTCCCATGAAGTAGATGATCGCCATGACCATGAGACCGGGCGCGACCACGGCCATCGAGAGCGTCACCGCTCCGCCGCTTCTGACATGAATGAGCGACCCGCCCGCGGCGACGACCACCAGCAGAAACGTTCCCCACGTCTCCGCAAAGATGCGCCGCCATTCGTGCTGGCGGTCTAGGAAGTCGAACGTTCCTTGCGGCTCCAACATGCGCGTGTGCCGCGCGCGCTCCGCAGCATCCGCATCACGCGTGTGCACCGTCGCCTCCACTATGCAGTCGCCCGTGCAGTCATCCGTCGCTCGCCGAATGAACGGGCCGGTGTCTGCAGGGACTCGCGGTAGCGATAGTGCTGAGTATGCGGCGTGTCCCGCGCCTCGTGATGAGAGCGCGACCGCCAGCGCACTTTAGCGGTGCCAGAGCGCCGCCCCCAACCAGAAGATCCAGATGAAGAGGAGAATCCAGACAAAATCGCCGCTCCATCCCCAGGCGTGGTGGTCGAACGGCGCGCTGTCGACGTCATGCTTTGCGCGTTCACTTCGCCGCCGTTGAACGTAGCGCGGGTACGGCGGACCCCATCGCCGGTAGCCCCAGCCATAGCTGACTGGCGAGAGGATAAAAACGAGCATGAATACCAGCCACAGCCACCACCATGAGAATATCACAGCGACCTCCCCATGATTGCATCGGAGGAACTACTCATTGCGCGACCACCGTCCTTGTCGCGCGCGACATCCATCCAATATCCAAGACGCTCGTAGTGCCGGTGCAGCCGGCTTTCGAACTCGCGGGTCAACGGCGTCCCCGGCACATACTCCGGAGCTTCCCGGATGACGTTCCGAGCGAGGTCGACAAATACTTCCCGCTCCCCCCAGCTCACGCGATCGATCCACGCCGGCGTCACCAGAACCTTTTTCCCTGGCCACCAGTCACTGGTGTCGACGACGAGATAGCGGATGGCCCACGTCGAGTCGTCGAGGAGAAAATCGTCCACGTGACCGATCTCGCCATCAGTTGCGTGCACATGGTGGCCGCTCACGTCGTTGGTGCTTCGAAGGTGCGAGTCCGACCGGTGTGCAGTCGCAGCGGGCTCCGTCCATAGTTCGGGGTTCCGCTCAATGACCGGATACTGCCCCCAGATGTACGGCCCGCTCCAATACATCGGCCATCCGAAGTGGCCGTGATACAATTCCTCGTATTGCCAAGAGACGGGCTTGTCGCTCTCCAGCGACGGACTCTCCTCGATCTGCTTCCGCGTCAGGTCGACTGCGACGCGTCCGGCCTCGCTCGATACACCGCCCAGCGCGTATGGAGAGATCAGCACCTTCCGATGCGCGAGCCAGCTGCCAGTGTTGGCGACGAGATAGCGAATCGTCCAATGGTCATCATCGAAGTAGAAATCCCTGACGTGTCCGATGTCTCCATCGCGACTTCTCAGGGAGAAACCCTTGAGTGCGTTGACGCTGTACAGCATGAATCCTCTTCCGTTCGTGGCGCCGCTTCCGATGCCGCGGCGCGGGGCAACAGCATGCTCCGAAGGCTACCTGGCCACGTGAACGGCATGCTATCGCTCGAAGGGATGAACGTGGGACTAGGCCCGCTGGCGACGACTTCGCGCGATCCTCTCATCGAGGCGCAGTTCACACACGCACGGTCAGTTGAGGGTTTCGCCGAGGGACCCGCACTCGAGCCGTTCGCGCCAGAGACGCACGTCGTCTCCCGCTGGCTAGCGACGCACCAAGTCGCGCAAGAGAGACGTCAACGCCATGGGCAATCGCTCGGCGCGAGACAGCACCGCGAAGTCTCGGCCGAAAATCCGGGCAGCGTATCGTGGTGCCTCGCGGTCCACGGTCAGGCAAAAGCAGTGGAGGCCCTGGAGCCGCGCCTCGGCAACAGCAACCCGCGTATCCTCGACACCGTAGCGCCCCTCGTACAGATCGACATCGTTGGGCCGGCCATCGGACAGCAGCAACAACACGCGGTGCCGGGCAGCCTGGCGCATCAGACGAGCGGTTGCATGTCGAATGGCCGCGCCCGCGCGGGTAAAGCCTGAGGGCTCGAGGCCGGCGATGCGTCGTCGGACGTCCGTGAGGGTTCGCTTGTCGTCGAACTCCCTGATGATTCGAACCTCCACGCGAGTGGATCCCTCGCCTGAGAATGACAGGATCGAATGTGGATCGCCCAGCGCACGAAGCGCCTCTGCGACGATTATCAGCGCCTCCTTCTCCGTGTCGATGATGCGTCGATCACCCGAAACCCAACTGTCGGTCGACGCACTCGAATCGACCAGGAAAGCGATCGCTACGTCACGTCGCAGCGGACGAGAGTCGATGTAGACTCGATCGTCCGAGACGCCGCTGCCTCGGCCGTCCGCAAATGCGGCGACGATCGCATCGAGGTCGATGTCTGATCCGTCGGGCTGTCGTCGGAGTGCCATCCGTCGCGGACGCAGCCGTTCGAAGTCCCGGCTGACGCGACGAAGCAGAGCCGCGTGACGGACAAGCGTCGCGTCGACCCACGATTCATCGCCCACGTCGGCTGCCCACTCTCGCACAATGGCACCACGGCGCCGATACGCGCCAATCCTCCAATCCCACTCCGGGTAGACGATGCCGGACGTTTGGGGAGCGCGGTTCGACTCGGGGGCTCGGCGGATAGGATCCTCGCCCAACAGCACTTCGCGCACGGGTTCTGGTGAGCGAACCAGCTTCGCCTCCGGCAAGTCGGCGAGCGCATCGGCCAACTCGCCGGGGTCCGCGTGTTGGTCGCGATCAGCGGGCCGCTGAAGCCCGGCCGGATCCTCGACCGATTCCTTCGGATCGTCCGCGCGCACCAACCAGGCGCCGGGTTCAGCGTCGTCTTCGTCCTCTCCGGCGTCCCGGACCCGCGGACGGCGGCGAAGCGTGTGACTGCGGGTCGATTTGGGGGATCGTTCCCCTTCCACCGCGTCGTTCGTCGCGCCCGATTCCGGCGCGGCGGCGGCCGCGCCCCACAGAGCAACGGGCGCCATTCCACGATACGGCCCCGGCAACTGCGCCAGCTGCGCGCGCACCGTCTCGGCCCACCGCAACGAGGAAGCTGGGACATCGGCGACAATGAAAGGCGTCGGC
>JALYSW010000108.1 GCA_030854615.1 Gemmatimonadota bacterium | reverse complement strand
GGGAGCTGAACGCCCAGGCGTCGAATGACCCTGAGACGGGGACCGCGAATCGGCATTGAGAAGCGACTGAGTAGTGAAAAGGGCAAACGCGTACAGCTTCGGATGATAACTCATCACAGGGCGTCGGGCAACTCGTTCCACGCTGCCCGGCCGCCCGCCCTCGCGTTCCCCGCCTGCCGACTAGCGACAGTCGATGTTCCCTGTCGTCAGTCCCAGGAACACCTTCGGCTTGAGCCCCGGCTGATAGCGCTCGAACGCCACTCCATACACGTGCGCGCTTTTGCTCTCCGGTCCCTTGTCGGACGTCACGATCACTGCGAGCGTGCCGCCCGCATTGTAGAAGGCATCCTGCGAGCGCTCCGAACTGTACCCGTGAACGTGCGTGAACCCCTTCAAATGCGCCGCGTACCACGCGACTGTCGGACCCATGGTGGCATTGTCCGTCGGGGAGCTGTTTATCGAGTAGAGGTTTCCCTTGAACTTGCTCGTGCAGATCACAGCTTCGGGCATTTCCGTCGGCGCGTTTCCGAGCATGCCACTGGCCGCGGGGATGAGAGCAAGTCCCGTGAGCGGATCGTTCGTCAGCGTTTTTCCCTGCGCCGATGCGCTCGTCGAGGCCAGAGTGACCATCACCAGCAGTTTGCAGATGTTTTTCATTCTCTCGTCCCTCGCCAGAGTGTGAGCACGCGGCGTCAGTAAGAGAGCAAATCTCTGCGATACACGTTACTTCAGTGTTATCGCGCCGTTTGTTGGGCTTCGCTTCTGGCCAGGTCGGGAAAACCCGCTGCGTGGCTACGAAGCGGTGTCCGCCACCGACACGAGACCATCGTTCGTCAGCACGCGTCGCGCACCGCGCCACTTCTTCACACCGGCGACCTTCGGATTCATCAGGTCCGTCTCGATCACCTCGTGCGCCTTCGTGCTCGCATGGACGATCCGCCCGTTGCCGACGTAGATCCCGATGTGGGAGATCGCCCCCTTCTTTCCCCGGCCGAACGTCACGAGGTCGCCGGGCAGGAGCTGCGACGTGTCCGCAGGCACCTCGACGCCGGCGAAGGCCTGCCTCGCTGCCGTGCGAGGCACCACAATGTGAAGCGCCGCAACGATATAGCGCACGAGACCCGAGCAGTCGAAGCCGCGCGCGGGCGTCTCCCCACCGTGCACGTACTTCCTGCCGACCTGTGCGCGTGCGAGCGACACCAGGCTGTCTCGGAGCGTCATCGCCGAGGCGCTGAAAGCCGCAAATGGCTTCGGGGCGTCGAGCGCCTGGGTGTACGCCGGGGCCTCGCGCGCACCTTCCTGCGCCCACGCGGCCACCGGCACCACGAGCAACGCACAGCCCACGGTCATGAGCCGGAGTGTGCGAGTCATCGAAAGGGCGTCACGTGAATGGAAGAGCACGCTTGAGTTATGCATACGAGTACACGACGAGCCGCCCCGATCCACAGCAACGCTGCAATCGAGTGGCAAAATGTGCCGGTGAAGCTGCGAAAATGCTAACGCTTCCGCCGGGTACGGGCAACCACGGCCGACGACACCTGCCCGTGATTCAACATCGCTACGAACGTGACTCCGCCGACGATATTCCCTATCACTGCCGGCAAAATGAACATCCCGGCCGCGGCCCACGTCGCCTGGCCGCTCGCCGCGACGAAAAAGACTTCGACGCTCCCCGCGATCGAGTGGCGGAAGCCGAGTGCTGCGATCGGCGCCGTCGTCAGCCAGATCAGAAAGATTTGCGCCCCGGTCTGCGAAGTCGCCGCCACCAGCCACGCCGTCAGCGCGATCAGCCACCCCGCGAAGATCGCAAGATAGAACTGCTCCCCGAAACTCCCATTGAAAAGCGGCCCGCCGAGGGCGAGCATGCTCGCCCGCACGGCCGGCGTCACCACTGCGGTGTTGGCGAAGAGCGCCCCAAAGGCCGCCGACCCCGCCATGTTCCCCCCGAGGACGATCGTCCACAGCCGCAGCATCTTCGCCACGGTCTCCCGCGACGGATGCGCCAGCACCGGGATCACCGGCTCCAGCGTGTTCTCGGTGAAGAGTTGGCTGCGCCCGATGATTACGAGGATAAAGCCCAGCGGATAGACCGCCGCGGCTATCGCCTGGCGATATTCCGGCGCCACGAGCGTCGCCGCATACGCGCCACCCACAAAGCTCCAGCCGATCGTGAGCCCCGCCGTGACCGCGGACCACAGGAGATCCCACGCCGGGCGGCGCATCTCCTCCTTCGCCGCCTGGAGCACGTTGTCGTGAATCTCCTGAGCCGACAGACGCGTCCCGACCTCGGGTCCGACGGGGGCATTCGACGCGACGCCAGACACTCCGCCGCGGCGGGGAGAGCGATTTTCGGTGGTCACCATGCATCCCGTGCAAGAGAATTGAATCGACGTGGCACCACGGAAGAGTCATGCCCCGTTGGGCCGCCGCGCCGCGCGAATAACTTGCGGCCCAGTCCGTATGACCATAGTCTAGAGCACAATGATCGAGATACTCCTCGAGGGCCTCCTGTTCGTCGCCTCCATCGCGACGATCGCGGCCCTCGTTTTTTACGTCACGCGAAACTCGACCTCACTCGGCCTCCGCGCGCAGCAGAACAGGAATCGCGAGGCGATCGAGCGCGAGGCGGAGTTGGTCTGCCCTGTTCATGGTGCGCACACCGAAGAGCAACTCGTGCGCCTCGAAAGCGGTGAGCGGATCTGCCCCGAATGTTTTCGCGAAGCCATGAAGGGAATCGTCTAACGCACCTCTTGGAGGAGCTCATTACATGGTCGACTCAGACCGGCCGCACATCTCCGCGGCTCTGCGCCTCGTTTTCATCGGGCTCGGCGCTCTCGCCGTACTCATCTTCGCGCTCACCAGCACCACCTACGTGAACCCCGGACACGTCGGCATCATCATCCATCGCACCGGCGGCGGCGTCGACGCGACGCCGTACGGTCCGGGGATCCATCTTCGCAACCCGCTCACGACGGGCGTGCAGGAGTATCCAACCTTCATGCAGACGCTCGTCCTCACGAAGGGCGCGAATGAGGGCTCGGCGAACAATGATGAGATCAACGTCAACTCCATCGAGGGACAGCCGCTCTCGCTCGACGTCTCGATGTCGTTCGAGCTCGATCCGCGCATGGTGCCGTCGCTCTATACCACCTTTCGCTCGGACGTCGAGACGATCGAGCACACCTACGTGAAGCAGGCGATCCGGCAGGCGCTGCAGGAGATCGTCGGCAACGAGGCGATCGCCGACATCATCGGCCCGAAGAAGGCCGAGGTCACGGGGCGCGTCGAGAAGCTGATCGCATCGCGCCTCAGCCAGTACGGCATTATCGTGAAGCAGTTCACGATCAACGAGCTCCGCGCACCGCCGGCGGTCATCGAAGCAATCAATCAGAAGAACGTGATGCAGCAGCAGTCGCTCACGGCCGAGAATGAGCTGCAGAAGAACAAGTTCCAGGCGCAGGGCGATTCGATCAAAGGCGCGGGCCGCGCGAAGGCGATTTTGGCCGAGGCCGAGGCCCAGGCGAAGGCGAACATTCTCCTCGCGCAGAGCGTCACGCCGACGCTCGTCTCGTACGAGATGGCCAAGCGCTGGGACGGCAAGATGCCGCAGGTAACGGGCGGGGCCATGCCCATGATCCAGATGCCGAAGCCGTAGCTCCGGGGAACGAATCATGCGAAAGCCCGTCGCATGGCACCGGCGCATCGCTCACGCGACGCCGCTCGAAAGGTATTGGTCGAGCGGTTCGGGCATGAAGATTTTCAGGAAGGACAGTGGGAGTCGATCGAGGCGCTACTCGCGGGCCACGACGCTCTCGTCGTCATGCCTACGGGCAGCGGCAAGTCACTCGTCTACCAGCTCCCCGCGCTGATGCTTCCGGGGCTGACGGTGATCGTCAGCCCGCTCATCGCACTGATGAAGGACCAGCAGGACAAGCTCGCTTCGCACGGCGTGGATGCGCTCGCGATGCACTCGCATCTCTCTACCTCTGAAGCGCGCGACACACAGCAGAAGATGGAAGATGGAACGGGCGAGATTCTCTATCTCACACCCGAGCGCTTCAAGGACCGCGACTTCTTCGAACGGCTGCTCACTCGCAAGGTGAGCCTCTTCGTCGTCGATGAGGCGCATTGTGTGAGCCAATGGGGGCATGACTTCCGCCCCGACTATCTCGTCCTTGGCTCCATCGCCAAGCGGCTCGGCAGCCCGCCGATCCTCGCTCTCACCGCGACCGCCACCGACACGGTACGCAAGGACATCGCTCGTCAGCTTGGCATGCGCGACCCGCACAGCACGATCACCGGCTTTGCGCGCCCGAATCTGCGTTTCGAGGTCAGCCGCACGGTGAATCAGCAGGTGAAAGATGCGGAGCTCGAGCGCATCCTCGAGAACACGCCGGGAAGCGGCATCATCTACGTCGCCACGATCAAGGAAGCCGAGCGGCTGTACGAGACGTTTCGCGAGAAGCATCCGATCGGCCTGTATCACGGGAAGATGCCCGCCGCCGATCGCAAGCGGATACAGGACGCATTCATGGCCGACGAGATCGTCGCGATGATCGCGACCAATGCCTTCGGACTGGGCATCGACAAGCACGACCTGCGCTTCATCGTCCACTATAACTTCCCCGGATCGATCGAGGCGTACTATCAGGAAGCCGGCCGCGCGGGGCGCGACGACGAGCCGGCGACCTGTACGCTGCTCTATCGCGTCGAGGACCGCCGGATCCAGTCGTATTTCCTCGGCGGCAAGTACCCCGAAGTGCAGGAAGCTGCGCGCGTCGCGCTCGTGCTCGAGACCTATCCCATGCTCGTGCCCGTCACACTCGCCGAGCTCGCGAATCGTGCGGATGTGCCTGCACGCAAGGCGCGCATCTCGCTGATCCTGCTGAAGCGCCACGGGCTCGTGCGCGAGCATCGCGGTGGAAGCTGGGAACGACTCGCCGACCATCTCACGGCCGTCGATCTGAGCGCGGATCTGCACTCGTACGAGGAGCGGCGCGAGCGCGATCGCCGCGGGCTCGAGACGATGATCGAGTATGCGCAGACTGCGCGCTGCCGTACGCGCTTCATCCTCGAGTATTTCGGTGAGCAGGTGGAGGCGGAGTGGCGCTGCCACAACTGCGATGCGTGCGACGCGATCGATGCGTGGACCTACGCAGAGCCGGCGCTGGAGCGCGGACGACTCGCTACTCGGTCGGCGTAGCGACTGGTGCGGGTGGCACAGGCTCGGATGGCGACAGAGGCGCGATCGCGCAGTGATCGCCACATCCGAAGCGATACCGGTTCCGCGCGAAGATGCGATAGCCCTTGTCCGCGAGCAGGCCGAACGATGGCAGCCCCCAGAGCCAGCCAAGCAGCCAGCCAAAAGGGAGAATTGCGAGCAGCTGTCGAGCCGCGGCCGCGCCGCTCCACGTGCGGCCGTCAGCGGCGATCACGTACATGGACTCATCCAGCGATTCCCGCGAGATCCACGGAAAACGCGTCGTCACGGTATCGTTCTGTGAGGCGACCGCCTGGATCACGTGGCGCGAGTCCCACTTCTGCACGCGCCGCACGAGCCGGCTGCACACCTTGCACGACCCATCGTACACGAGCGTCCACGGACGGCCACCCGATTCGGGTCCCGCGTGCCTTGCGTCCGTCGTTCGCTTCGTAGTAGGCATATCGCACCTCTCTCCACTCAAGTTACCGTGCAAGAGCTCCTATCGAACACCCTGACCGTTTGGATCATCGCCGTGAGCACCTTCGCGGTGGTGTTCGCGCTGCTTTTCCTCGTCAGAACCTTGATCGCGCGCCGCGCGAAGAAGCGGGCCGTACCGCCGTCGCACATCCAGCAGCTCTTCGAGCTCACCTGCAGGCGCACGCGTCCGTACTTCATCCTCATCATCGCGCTCTGGGCGGGATCGCTCGATCTCACGCTCAATCCGCATCACGAGCACGTCTGGCATCTCTTCGTGATGGTGGGCGTGTTGCTGCAGGTGGGCATGTGGGCGGGCGGCTGGGTGCAGTTCTGGTCAGAGCGCATCGCGGACCATCGCGCGGCGGATGCGGGGGCACGGATGTCGATCAACGTCGTCGCCATCGCGCTGCGCGTGACGCTCTGGCTGATCCTGCTGCTCGTGATCCTTGCCAACCTGGGGATCAACATCACCGCGCTGGTGACCGGGCTCGGCATCGGCGGCATCGCGATCGCCCTCGCGGTGCAGAACATCCTCGGAGATCTGTTCGCGGCGCTGTCGATCGTGCTCGACAAGCCGTTCCTGGTGGGCGACGCGATCAGCGTCGGCGACGCATCCGGAACGGTCGAGCACATCGGGCTCAAGTCGACACGACTACGGAGCGTCACGGGTGAGCTCATCATCATCTCGAACGGCGACCTTCTCAAGAGCCGCATCCGGAACTTTCGTGGCCAGGAGAAGCGGCTGGTCATCCTCAAATTCGGCATCGAGTACGACACGGCGCCCGAAAAGCTCGCACGCGTACCGTTGATCATCCGCGCAGCCGTCGAGAAGGAGAAGAGCGCGAAGTTCGACCGCTCCAACATCACCACCTTCGGTATCTTCGCGATCCTGACCGAGACGGTGTATTCCCTGAATGGTGTAAGCTACGGCGAGTACATGGATGCGCAGCAGCGCATCAACCTCGAGATCTACGGGCAGCTCGCCGCAGCGGAAATCGAGATCGCGCATCAGGCGCCGGTCATGGCGGCGGCGCCGTCGGATGCGATCAAGTGAGAGAGGCGTATTCCTTGCACGCGGTGATGCGCATGGTTCCTGTCGTGATCGCGAAAGCGAAATTCAGCGTGATGCATCTCAAAGTCGCGTGCGTTGCGGCGCTGATGCTCGTCGCGCCGCGCGCGCACGCGCAGAGCGACGAGCACGCGCATCTCGGCATCGACCGCTTCGGCAGCTTCCTCAGCTGGGCGTGGACGGATCACGGGAAGCAGGGGCACGAGTTCGGTGCGGATCTCGACATCGGCTCGATCTTCTCGCCGAAGCTCCGGCTCGCGGTGGGGCTCAACTACTTCAAGGCGGACCTCGATCGCCGCGACCATCTCGGCGGTTCGATCGACGGCACCTTCCGCGATTTCAGTGTGCACGCCGAGGCGAGCTACGAGGTGCTGCGCATTGGGCCGTTCGGCCCATACGGGGGCGCGGGAGTGGGCGTGCACTGGCGCGGAAGCGACATCGGCAACGACATCGACAATACCGCGCGACTCTACAAGGGTGCGGTGATTGGCGGTGACTTCTTCGGCGGGACGACGCTCGCGCTCTCGAAGTCGCGCCGGTATTCGCTCTACGCGGAGGCCCGTCGCGTCGAGGCGCAGAACGTGGATCGCACGCTCGCGCGCATCGGCATCATCATCCGCTTCCGATAGCGATGAGCGCGCCGCGGAGCGATCGCGACATCTCGTTCGCGTGTGGCGACGCGACACTCGCCGGCGTCCTCGCGATACCGACGGGAGCGAAGGGGATGGTCCTCTTCGCGCACGGAAGCGGAAGCAATCATCGGAGCTCGCGCAACGCAATAACGGCGCGCCGGCTGTACGACGCGGGCTTCGCGACGTTGCGTGCGGATTTGCTCACGCCGGACGAAGCGGAGCTCAACGAGCGCACGGGCCAGTTTCGCTTCGATGTGAAGACCCTCGCCGAGCGCGTGCTCGCGGCGTCGGCCTTCGTCGGCACGGTGCCCGAAGCGCAGATGCTCCCGCTCGCATACTTCGGCGCGAGCACGGGCGCGGCGGCGGTGCTCACCGCCTCGTGCAAGCGCCGCGATGTGTACGCCGTGGTCTCGCGTGGTGGGCGGCCCGACCTCGCGCATGACATCCTCCCCGATGTGAGGGCCGCGACGCTGCTCATTGTCGGTGGGGCCGACGTGGCGATCATTCCGCTAAACGAGGACGCACTCACCCGCCTGGGCGGCGAGAAGGCGTTCTCGATCGTCCCCGATGCGACGCATCTCTTCGCGGAGCCGGGCGCGCTGGAGATCGTCGGCAGCCTCACGGTGGATTGGCTGACGCGCTATCTTCCGACGTCGCGCGGGTAGCGATGCTCTTTCGCGATCGAGCGGAGGCGGGACGGCTCCTCGCCCGCGAGTTGCTCGACGCGCTGCCCGCGCTCCGCACCGAGCTCGTGACGGTGCTCGCGATCCCGCGCGGCGGAGTCGCGGTCGCGGCGCCGGTGGCCGCGCTGCTTGGAGCGCCGCTCGATGTCTTCGTCGCGCGGAAGCTCGGTGCGCCGGGGCAGGAGGAGCTCGGCATCGGCGCCGTGGCAGCGGATGGCACCCGCGTGCTCGACGACACGCTGGTGCAGGTGCTCCGGGTGACGGACGCATACATCGAGAAGATCACAAAGCGCGAGATCGCCGAGGCGAAGCGGCGGCTCTTGCTCTTTCGCGGCGCGCGCGAGCCCGCGCCGGTGCGCGGCCGCATCGTGATCCTGGTCGATGACGGACTCGCGACGGGGGGTACTGCGCGCGCCGCGCTCACGGTGCTGCGCGCCGAGGCCCCATCGCGGCTGATCTTCGCGGCGCCGGTGGCGAGCATGGATGGTGCCGAGTCGCTCACGGCGATGGGGATCGCCACCGTCTTCTGCGCGGTGCCGAAACACTTCCACGGTGTCGGCGAATGGTATGAGGAGTTCGAGCAGCTGCGCGACGAGGAGGTGCTCGCGCTCCTGGCAGAGGCGAGCGCACGATGATCCTCTGGCATCGCCTCGACTCGCCGGGTCACGAGAGCGCAGCGATCACGCAGCAGCGCAATCGCTGGAATCTCGCCGGGGTCGCGCTGTTCTCGTATTACGGGCGGTCGTGCAGACTCGACTACGAGATCGAGTGCGACCTGACGTGGGGCACGCGCGATGTGAGCGTGCGAGGCCAGCTCGGCGAGGCACCGGTATCGCTCGTGCTCTCGCGTGACAGCGCGAGCGCGTGGATCGTGAACGATGTAACGGTACCGGCACTCCAGGGATGCATCGACGTCGATCTCGGTTTCAGCCCGTCGACGAATCTCCTTCCGATCCGCCGACTGAATCTCGCGATCGGCGCGAGCGACGCAGTGCGCGCGGCGTGGGTGCGCTTTCCGGAGCTCACGGTCGACGTGCTCGAGCAGCGCTACACGCGCCTCGCCGAATTCACGTACCTCTACGAGAGCGCCGGCGGCAACTTCCGCCGCGAGCTGACCGTGAACGAGCACGGCTTCGTCATCGACTATCCGGGGTTGTGGATCGTGGAGACGGACACCGACAACCGCGGGGGAAACGCAAAGACGACTGCTTGTTGACTATGATAAAAAACGGAGGACGGCACGGACAGAAACGGATACTGCAACTGCTTGTTGCGGTGCCTCTTCCGCGTGTTGTCCGTGCCCCTGTCCTTTTTTTTGTCCGTATTTCCAGCTGTTAGCGCATGTGTTCCAGCGCGAACGCTCACGCAACCTTACCGCGATGCCGGCTGCTGCTGCGTGAGACAGTGCAGCGTGCCGAGCCCCCACACGAGATCCACCGCGTGGATTCCCACCACCTCTCGCGCAGGAAAGAGCTCCGCGATCGTGTTGAGCGCCGCGCGGTCGTTGCGGTCGTTGAACGTCGGCACCAGCACCACGCCGTTCGCGATGTAGAAGTTCGCGTAGCTCGCCGGCAGCCGCTCGCCCTGCATCGTGACCGGGCGCGGGAAGGGAAGGTGCACCACACGCAGCCCGCCCGGCCACGTCTTCGCCGCGAGCTCCAGTCGATGCACGTTGTCCATCGACCGCTCGTGATTTTCGTCCGCGGGATCCTCCTCCGCCGCGAGGACGATCGTCCGCTCGTCCGTGAAGCGCGCGATGTCGTCGACGTGACCATGGGTGTCGTCGCCCACGCACCCCTCGCCGAGCCAAATCGTTCGCGTCGCGCCGAGGTAGTGCGCGAAGGCGCGCTCGTAATCGGCACGCGACACGCCCGGATTGCGCACCTGCACCTCGGAGAGCAGCCACTCCTCCGTGACCAACATTGCGCCCGCGCCATTCGTCTCGATCCCGCCGCCCTCGAGCACCAGCCGCCCGCCATCGGGGCGCAGCGCCTCCTCGCGCGCGAGCCCGGAGAGCGCCGCCACCTCCATCCCGATCATCTCGTCGCGCGCGAAGTTGTCGTACTTCGCCCATCCATTGAAGCGCCAGCTCACCCAGTGCACCGCACCGCTCGGCGCCATCACCGCGGTGGGCGCCGAATCGCGCAGCCACACGCGATCAGTACCCACCTTGTGCAGCCTGACGCGCGCGAAGTCCACCCCATGCGCCACCAGCTGCTCGCGCGCCTCGCCCATCACCGCCTCGTCGTCGCACAGCACCTCGACGTGCTCGTGCCGGCTCAACACGCGCACGATCTCCGCGTACACCCACGGAATCGGCTCGAACTTCCCCGGCCAGTCCGCACGATGATGCGGCCACCCGATCCACGTTGCCGCGTGCGCCTCCCACTCGGCCGGCATCCGCTGCGCCGGGAAGTGTACCCCGTCGTCGCGACGCGAGTACACCGAGCTCTCCGGCTCGCTCATCCGATGTAGCGATTGAGGATCGGACCGTAGGCGTCGATGCGGCGGTCGCGCAGGAAAGGCCAGTTGCGCCGCGTGTACTCGATCGCGCCGGGATCGATCACCGCCGTGAGGATCGCGGGCCCGGTGCCCGCTTCGGTGATGATGCGGCCGTATGGATCGCACACGAATGAATGTCCGAAGAACTCGAGTCCATCGGTGCCGGGCTCGGCCTCGAAGCCCACGCGATTCACTGCAGCGACGTACACGCCGTTCGCGATCGCGTGCGCGCGCTGCGCCGTGCGCCACGCGTCGGCCTGCGCCGCGCCCCACTCCTCCTTCTCCTTCGGATGCCAGCCGATCGCCGTCGGATAGAAGAGAATCTGCGCCCCCATGAGCGCCGTAATGCGCGCCGCCTCCGGATACCACTGATCCCAACAGATCAGCACGCCGATCGTCGCCACCTTTGTTTTGAACACGCGGAAGCCGCTCGGTGGAATCGACTCGTCGTGTTGATAGATCTCGCCGGGCGTGAAGTAGTACTTCTCGTGGTAGAGCGGATCATCGGGGATGTGCATCTTGCGGTAGGTGCCGAGCAGCGCGCCATCCGTATCGATGACCGCTGCCGAATTGTGGTAGACGCCGGGCCCGCGCTTTTCGAAGATCGGCACGATGATCACGACGCCGAGCTCTTTCGCGACGCGCTGCATGCGCTCGGTAACCGGACCCGGGATCGTTTCGGCGAGATCGAAGCGCTCGGCGTCCGTCACCTTGCAGAAATACGGCGCGTCGAAGAGCTCCTGCAGACAGATGATCTGCGCGCCTTTCTTCGCTGCCTCGCGAATCCCGCGCTCGCCCGCGTCGACCGCATCGGCCGCGGTCGCTGGCACCGCCTGTTGAACGAGCCCGATCGTAAATGGAGTGTCAGCCACTATTGCACGAGATCCGTCGGTTATTCGATGATCTTGCGGAAAGAGCCGGAGAGCCGCGCAAGCGAGCCGGCGGGAGTGCGCATGTGTGAAGAGCTGCTCGGCGGCGGCGCGCAGATGCCGATGACGATGTCCATCACGTTCGTCGAGGTGAGGTCGGTGCGGAGCAGCGCTCCCGCCGCGTCGAGCGATGGATGCGAATCGTGCGCCGCGAGATCGGCGTCGGGCGTGCGACCGGCCTTTTCGATCGCCCCCCACGTCTCCTTGTCGACGATGGCGCCCGCCGCATCCGTCGGACCATCGCGCCCATCGGTGCCGCACGCGAGCAGCGTGGATCCGCGCGCGCTCTTCGCTGTTGCCAGCTCACGCGCAGCCGCCAGCGCGAGCTCCTGGCACCGTCCACCGGCCCCGGTCGCATCGCCCATGGTGACTGTCGTTTCACCCCCCCAAAGGAGGCAGCTTTGCACTGGTCGATTGGTCAGTGGCGATGTCCCAGAGCCACAATAGCTTATAAGAGTCGACGCCAGCCGCTTGCCCACCGGGGCGGCTTCTCCTGCGAGTGCGGTGCTCAGAATTCGTGGCTCGTAGCCGAGCTCCTTGGCGCGAGCGGCCGCCGCTTCGAGAGCGACACGATTACTGGCTATGATCTTGCGCTCCACGTTCGCGAAGATGTCATCGCCGGGCTTTGGTGTTTCCCGGGACGGGTCGTGCTCCACCGCGGCGACGTGATGGCGCATCGACCCGGGGATTCGATCCCACAGCTTGGCAGATTCGAGTAACGAACGGATCTCACCCGCACTACTGGGGTCCGGGGAGCAGGGGCCCGACCCGATTGCGGCGAGATCATCGCCGATCACATCGGAGACAATGAAGTTTCGCGTGCGCGCAGAGCTCAATGCAGCAGTGAGCCGGCCCGCGCTCCAGCGCGTGAACCGTTTGCGGATGAGATTCATGGTCGCAATATCCAACCCGGACCCGAGCAGGAGCTCGAAGAGCTGCAGCATCTCTTCGGGCTTGATCGATCCATCCGGTGCGGCCACCAGACTCGTCGCGCCGCCGGAGAGCAGCACCCAGACCTCATCCTCCGGCTTCACCTGTCGCACGACTTTCCCGACGGCATTCGCTGCGGCGATCGACTTCGCGCCGGGCAGGGGATGCTCGCCGGCGACGAAATCGATGCGCGGATGGGGACTCGGCAACGCGCGCGGCGCGACGATCACGCCGCCCGCGGGCTCGAGCCTGCGCGCTGCGAGGAAGTCCAGGGCGGCGCTCGCCATCGGATTCGCGGCCTTCCCGATCGAGATGATCCAGATGCGTTTCTGGCCGATCTCCTTCGACACTTTCTCGAGCGCCGCAGTCATCGCAGGACCCGGCGCAACCGCGCGCACGGCCGCCCAGTACAGCTGGACGAGCGCCATTCGCGCATCAATCGGACGTCCCGCGGGCATCACGGCCCACTGGGGTTGGCTCGGTGTTTTCATCGATCGTAAGATTGCGGATCCGCGCGCCCCGCGCGAGTGCGACAATCTGTTCCCCAATTCGAACTGAACGAACTTTCTCTCGGAGTGTCGCATATGCCCGGTCGAAACTTTCTCTTTGTGCCTGGTCCCACCAACGTTCCCGACCGTGTTCTGAATGCAATGCATCGGGCATCGGAAGACCATCGCTCTCCCGTCTTCCCGAAGCTTCCTCTTAGCATATTCCCCGACCTGAAAAAGGTATTCCGCACGACGGAGGGGACGCCGTTCATCTTCGCTGCGACCGGCACCGGCATGTGGGAGGCTTCGCTCTCGAACACATGTAGTCCTGGCGACAAGGTGCTCGCCGTGCGCTATGGACAGTTCTGCCACCTCTTCATTGATTGCGCGCAGCGCCTTGGCCTGCAGGTAGATATCATCGAGGTGCCCTGGGGAGAAGGTGCATCGCCGGAGAAGATCGAAGAGAAGCTCCGCGCCGACACGAAGCACGAGTACAAGGGCGTGCTCGTCGTGCACAATGAAACGTCCACCGGCGTGACGAGCGACATCGCCGCCGTGCGCAAGGCGATCGACAACGCGAAGCATCCCGCGCTGCTCTACGTCGATGGTGTGAGCTCCATCGGCAGCCTCGAGTTCCGCATGGACGAATGGGGCGTCGATCTCGCGATCACCGGATCGCAGAAGGGCTTCATGCTCCCGGCCGGTCTCGGACTCATCGGCGTCAGTCAGAAGGCGCTCGCACGTCGCGAGAGTGCGAAGCTGCCGCGCGTCTTCTTCGACTTCGGCGATCAGATCAAGGCGAACGCCACCGGTTACTTCCCGTACACGCCACCGCTCGCGCTCCTCTACGGACTGCGCGAGTCGCTCGACATGCTCCTCGAGGAAGGGCTCGACAACGTCTACGCGCGCCACCATCGCCTCGCGGAAGGCACGCGCGCCGCGGTGAAGGCGTGGGGACTGCAGCTCTGCGCGAAGGATCCGAAGTGGAACTCCGACACGGTTTCCGCAGTGATGGTGCCCGCTGGCGTCGATGGCGCGCAGGTCATCTCGACGGCCTTCAACAAGTACAATCTCGCGCTCGGCGCGGGGCTCTCTCAGATGGCCGGTAAGCTCTTTCGCATCGGGCACCTCGGTGATCTCAACGAGCTGATGCTGCTCGGCGCGATCGCTGGCGCCGAGATGGCGATGCGCGATGTCGGCATGACGCAGATCGTTCCCGGCAGCGGAGTTGGCGCGGCGTCGGAGTACTGGCGCACCGGCGGCACGACCGCGTCGGCTCCCGCGGCGAAGAGCGCCGAGAAGCGCAACGAGCCTGCCGTAGCCGCTCGATGAGCTTCACCCGGTACGAACCGGCTCGCTTCCGCCTCCAGCGGAGCGAGTTGGCGGTTCCCGGCTCGCGCGTGGAGCTGTTCTCCAAGGCGGCCGATGGTCCCGCCGACTTCGTCTTCCTCGATCTCGAGGACGCGGTCGCTCCGAACGACAAGGAGCAGGCGCGCCTCAACGTCATCGAAGCTCTCAAATCGATTCCCTGGCGCGCGCGAGGGAAGACCATCTCCGTGCGCATCAACGGCATCGACACTCATTATATGTATCGCGACGTCGTCGACGTCATCGAGCAGGCGGGGCAGTTCGTCGACACGGTGCTCATCCCGAAGGTCGGCGTGCCGTCGGATGTATACCTGGTCGACGCGCTGCTCACGCAAATCGAGG
>JALYSW010000095.1 GCA_030854615.1 Gemmatimonadota bacterium | reverse complement strand
GCGGTCGAGCCGGTGAACGAGATCGCCGGAATGTCGGGGTGGTTCACGATCGCCGCGCCGACATCCTCACCCGCGCCGTGCAGCAGTTGAATCACGTCCGGCGGCAGTCCGGCCTCGAGCAGAATCTCGACGAACACCGTTCCCGTGTGCGGCACATCCTCGGCCGGCTTGAAGATCACCGCGTTGCCGCAGAGCAGCGCCGGGAAGATCTTCCACGTCGGAATCGCGAGTGGGAAGTTGAACGGCGTGATGATTCCGCAGATGCCGATCGGGCGGCGGAAGCTCATGGCCCACTTCGACCGCAGCTCGCTCGGCACCGTGTGCCCGAACAGCCGGCGCCCCTCGGTTGCCGCGTAGTACGCCGTGTCGATCCCTTCCTGCACATCGCCCTTCGTCTCGGCGACCGGCTTTCCCATCTCGCGCGTCATGAGATCCGCGATCTCATCCTTGCGCTTGACGAGAAGATCGCCAGCCCTGCGCAGCACGTCGCCGCGCGCGGGCGCGGGCGTGTTCCGCCAGATCTCGAAACCCTTCTTCGCGGAGGCGACCGCCTTCTCGACGTCGGCAGATGCGGAGAGCGGGAAGCGGCCGATGATGTCGGTCGTGTCCGCCGGATTGATGTTGTCGAAGTACTTGCCGGTGGACGGCTCGACCCACGCGCCGGCGACGAAATTCTTGAAAGTTTTCATGTCGTAATATCGCAGGAAAAGAGCGAGCGCGTCAGGAGCACATCCAGGTGGCCGGATGCGAGGCGGTTGGGGTCGCGTAACCCGTGCGCGGGAGAATCTCGAGACCGGCGAGCACGAGCCCCCAGAGCACGAGCAGCAGCGAGAGGACGTGTGCCTGCGCCGAGCGATGGCGCCACGTCCAGATTGCGCTCCACACGCCGCCGACGGTGACCATCCCGCTCGCGAACAGAAACGCGAAGAGCCCAGGGCCGCAGCGCGCGCTGTACGGCCAGAAGAGCATCGCGAGCCCGAGGGCCACGGCGAGTATGAGCCGCGCGAACACACCGAACGTCGACGTCGTGCGCTGCACCTCGGCCACCTTCGCCTTCTCGGCCGGCGCCTTCGCCCCCTTCGTCGAGACGAGCGCGTCGTCGGAGATCGACTCGAGCTGGCGGTCGATCTTCTTCATCTCCTTGTCCCAATCCGTGTCGGCCATCGTGTTCCTCTAGGCGTGCTCTCGCGCCAGCGCATACCGCTCGATCTTCTTGTAGAGATTCGAGCGCGGCATGTCGAGCAGGCGCGCGGTTTCCGAGACATTCCAGTCCGTCTCGCGCAGCTTGTGAAGCAGAAAGGCGCGCTCCGCCGCCTCCTTGAACTCCTCGAAGGTCTTGCTGTCGGCGAGCGACCCAAGGCTCGTGGTGTCCGCCGCGCGAAGTCCGAGCAGCCGATCGACATCGGCCGCGCCGATGCGCGGTCCGGACGAGAGAATCAGGATTCGCTCGACGGTGTTCTTCAGCTCGCGCACGTTCCCAGGCCAGCCGAACGCCGCGAGCCGGTCGACGGCGTCCTGGCTGAAGGTGCGCGGCGGCATCCCTTCCCCTTCGGAGAGAATCCCGGCGAAGTGGTGCACGAGCAGCGGGATGTCCTCGCGGCGATCCCGCAGCGGCGGCACCACGACGGGAACGACGTTCAACCGATAGTAGAGATCCTCGCGGAAATGCCCCTCCGCGATCTCCGCCTCGAGATTCTTGTTCGTCGCGGCGATCACACGCACGTCCACCGATATCGTCTTCGAGCTGCCGATGCGATTGACGACACCATCCTCGAGCACGCGCAGCACCTTCGCCTGCGCGTTCGGACTCATGTCGCCGATCTCGTCGAGGAAGAGCGTGCCGCCATTCGCCTGCTCGAACTTTCCCGTGCGATCGGCGATCGCGCCGGTGAACGAGCCCTTGATGTGGCCGAAGAGCTCACTCTCGATAAGCTCACTCGGAATCGCGGCGCAGTTCACCTCGACGAACGGCTTCGCTGCGCGCGGCGACAGCCTGTGCACCGCGCGCGCGACGAGCTCCTTGCCGGTTCCGTTCTCGCCGGTGATCAGCACACGCGCCGGCGTCGTCGCGACGCGCTCGATCTTCTCGATGAGCGAGCGGATCGCGAACGACTTGCCGACGATCTCGTAACGCGACTCGATGCTCTGGCGCAGGCGGCTGTTCTCCTCGCGAAGCACCACATGCTGGAGCGCGTTGCGCAGCGTGACCTGAATGCGATCGGTGTCGAGCGGCTTCTCGAGAAAGTCGTACGCGCCGAGCTGCGTCGCCTCGACCGCCGTCTGAATCGTCCCGTGGCCACTGATCATCACCACGATCGCCGCGGGATCGATGACGCGGATGCGCTTGAGCGCCTCGAGTCCATCGATGCCGCCCATCTTCACATCCATGAAGACGAGGTCCGGCTGCCACTTCTCGTACTCGGCGATCGCGTCCACCGCGTTCTGCACCGCGCGCACCTCGTAGCCGTCGTACTCGAGGAGCTGGCCAAGTGCGGCCCGGATTCCCTTCTCGTCGTCAGCGACGAGAATCTTTGGGCTCATCGGACCACCTTGTAGAGGGTGATCTGTCCCTTGCTAATGCGGACGTCGCCGATGTGCACCGGCGTCGTGAGCGGCAGCGCATCCTCGGCGACCCCCTCCGGACGCGCACCCTTCGAGTAGCTCTTGATGAGCTTCGGCATCATGGCGTGCGGCAGCGAGAGGTCGTGGATGCGGAAGGACTGCACGCGATACTCCGCGAGCCCGAGTTTGACGATGTCGAGCGTGCCGCCGAACTGTATCGGCTCGCGATCGCCGAGCACTTTGGCGAGCGGGCCGACTTGCGAGAGATCGCCGATGTCGGACGGGTTCACCGTGCAGCGCACGAGGAGCTGGTCACCGCTCACCATCGCCTCGACATCGCGCGCGGACGGCGGGAGCTGATGCGAGAGCTGCTGGAAGATGAAGGCGACGAGGTCGCCGGCTTCGACGTTCCCGTACACCGGTCCGTTGCGCGAGCCAAGCC
>JALYSW010000091.1 GCA_030854615.1 Gemmatimonadota bacterium | reverse complement strand
CGCGATAGATCCGCTCGAGCATGCCTCCTCGCTCGCGCTGCCCTGTCTGCACGAAGGTGACAGGGGCGCCGAGCGGCCCGAGCGTAGACTGAAAATCTGCGAGTGCCTGAGAGCCGAAGTACGCGCTCGCGTTAGCGGTGAGGAAGGAACGATCGATCGTTCCGTGCTGCAGCCCATCGAAGATCGCGCGCGCGCGCACGGTGCGGCTCCGGGTATTGGCGTCTTCGCTGGTGAAGAGCGTGCGGCCGATGCCGGCTGCGATCAGCGATGAGGCGGGCGCGGCATCCTGATTCGTGAGGACGATGACCGCGGCGCTGTCATCCGGATAGACGATGTTCTCGGCCGTGAAACCGGCGACCTCGCCGCTGTGCTCGATCGTGCGATGGCCGCCCGACATGTCGACGTCGACGCCGAGCCCGTAGTTCGCGCTGACGCCGCTCTTCAGCAGGACGGTGGTCTGCATCGCGCGCCACGATTCCGGCTGAAGGAACGACTGCTTGATCATCGCGATGTCCCACTTCGCGAGATCGCTCGCGGTCATCGCGAGCTCCCCCGCGCCGTACATCCATCCAGGCCCGGTCGATGTGGCGGGGCGCAGCGGGCCGAGCCCGTAGCGCATGTAGCCGACGGGCTGCACGGCGGCCGGCCCTTTCGCATCGAAGTCGACCGCGCTCTTCATGCCGAGTGGGTCGAGAATGCGCGTACGCACGAACTCGAAGAAGGGTTTGCCGCTCGCCTTCTCGACGACGAGCGCCGCGATCACGAAGTTCGTGTTGCTGTACTGCCAACGGGTGCCCGGCTCAAAGTCGAGTGGCTGCCTCGCCCAGTGGTCGAGAATCCCCTGGGGCGTGACTGCCTTCTCCATTGCCGGCGGCACGTAGTCCTGCGGCCAGAAGTCCTGGTAGCCGGAGGTGTGGGAGAGGAGCTGGCGGATCGTGACCTCGTTTCCACGGGTGAGACCCGGCACGTACTTCGAGACGGGATCATCGAGCTTGAGCTTCCCCTCCTGTTGCAGAAGGAGCAGGCAGGCAGCGGTGAACTGTTTGCTGATCGATCCGATCCCGAACTGCATGTCGCGCGTCGCTGCCGTGTGCGGTTCGAGCTTCGCGGCGCCGTACGCCTGCGCGTACGCGAGCTGTCCGTGCATGACGACGGCGACCGTCGCGCTGGGAACGCCCGTGCTCGTGAGCACGGCAGCGGCAATCGAGTCGACGCGCGCGGGGAGACCCGTAGCGGCGTCCTGCGCATGGGCGAGCGGGGCGACTGCGCAGAGTGCGAGCAGTGTTGCGAGCGATGAGATGCGGTTCGTCATGGGTCCGGATTGGGATGAAGGCATGGATCGGCAGGTCGAATGTGACGTACGCAGCTACCTCAACGCCTGGATCACGGGAAGCTTCGACGCACGTCGCGCCGGGAAGAATCCGCCGACGAGTCCCATCACGACGGCGAACATGAGTCCCGCAAGAAGTAGAAGCGGCGTGACGCGGAAAGCGAAGGCAATCTCGCTGAAGCTCGCCCAGTTCGTCGTGCTCGTCACCACGCCGTTGATCGGCAGCGCGAGCAGAATCCCGACGACGCCGCCGAGGAAGGCAATGATCGCCGACTCGGCGAGGAAGCTCGCCATCACGCTGCGAGGGTGAAAGCCGAGCGTCAGCAGCACGGCGATCTCCGGCGTGCGGGAGCTGACGGCGGCGTACATCGTGTTGACCGCGCCGAATACGGCACCGACGGCCATGATCGAAGTGATCATGATCGCGAGGAAGCGGAGGATGTTGCCGAGCAGCTGCGATTGATTCGCGTAGAACTCGGACTCGCGGCGCGCATCGACCTGAAGGCGCTGGTCGGCGAGGAGCGAGCGCTTCACCTCGTCGAAGGCGCCCGGATCCTTCAGCCGAAACGCAAGTACCTGAAAGTCCTGGCCGCGAAAGACACTCTGAAACTGCTCGTTCTCTCCCCAAATCTCCGATTCGAAGCTCGATCCCTCGGCAGTAAATCGGCAGACGACGTTCCAGTCGCGATTCGAAAAGCGGAGCACGTCACCGACTTTCACGTTCGCGAACCGGCCCGTGAGCTTTGCTCCCACGCAGATCTCGCTCTGCCCCGACGCGAAGCGACGTCCTTCGATGACCCTGATATTGCGTCGGACCTCGAACGCCTTGTCGGACACGCCACGAGCAACGACGTTGGCGACGTCGAACTTCCCGCCGCCCTCGCGCGGAATGTTGATGACGATGTACGTCTCAGGGCTGATGAGGGGACGACCATCCGCTGCGACTGCGATGTACGGAGACGCGCTGATGATGCTCACGGCTTCGCGCGGTATCGCGCTCGAGAGCTCGCTGTCGGCGCCCCTGCGTAGCACCAGCACGTTGTCGAACGATCCCGTCTTCGCGAGTGCAGCGACGAAGCCGTTCGCCAGCGCGAGCATGGCGACGAAGACCGCCACGACGAGACCGATACCGAGCGCGGTGAGCGCGGTCGAGACCGGCCGCTGTGTCACGCTGCGGAGGTTGTAGACGAACGGGATTTTCACTCGACCCTCCGCAGCGCCTGCACCACGGGCAACCGCGCCGCCTGCCACGCCGGGAACACGCCGCTCGCGATCGTCAGGAGCAGCGCCACGCCGATGCCCACGAGCATCGTACCCGCAGTGACGTGGAAGCCCGGGAGAAAGCCGCCCTCCCCGAAACCGGTGACCATGGGCAGCAATACAGCGGCGCCGAGCCCGAACAGCGCGCCCGTGAGCGAAACGACGGCGGCCTCGATGATGACGAGCCGAAAGACGGTGGCGTCCGAGAAGCCGACGGTCTTCATCACCGCGACCTCGGACGTACGCTCCCGCTGATTCATCATCATCGCGTTTGCCGATACGAGCAGAATCGCAAAGACGACCGCCATGCCGATCGTGCTCATCAGGAGCGACACGTTCCCCCACATGCTGGCAAAGCCTGCGGCGAACGCCTTCTCCGTACCGGTCTTCGTCGGAGCGTTCGAGTTTCTGAACTGGTCGTCGATCGTCCTGGCCACGGTCGGCGCCGCGGTCGGATCATCGATCTTCATGATGAACCATCCGGGGGTGACGCTCTTCGGGTACTTCTCGTACAGGTAGTCGTAATGGAACATGAACGAATCGTCGCCGTACTCTTTCAACGTGGGGTGATAGATCCCGCGAATGGTGAACGTCCAATCCCCCGGGAAGATCGTCCCCTGCAGAGTGATGTCGTCGCCCACCTTCCATCCGAACTGCCGCACGAGCCCCTCGCCGATGATTGCGGCCGAGCGCTCCTTGAGGAACGCCAGCTTCTGGTCTTCGGGGATCGCGAGCTCTGGATACATCTTCAGATACGACTCCGGATCGATTGCGAACTGCGCGAAGAACTTCTTCCCGTCGCCGTACTTGCCGCCGAACCAGTTCGCCCACGTCACCGCCTGCACGTGCGGCACGGACGAGAGGCGAGCCGCGTAGCTCATCGGCAGCGGAATCACGAAGGCCGTCGAGTTCTGAACGATCATGCGCGACGCGCTGCTCACCTCGGAGCCGGCGCTCAGTGTGGTGACGACGGAACGAAGCGATGCGAACAGAAAGAGCGCGAGCGCGACGCTCAACGTCGTGAGCAGCGTGCGCAGCTTGTGCCGCTTGAGATTGGCGAGCACCAGCGGAAGGAACTTCATCGCGATGCTCCCGCGCCGGCGGCGGTCAGCTGCCGCCCGAGGAGAACTCCCTTCTCGAGATGCAGCACCGTCTTCGCACGCTCGGCGGCCTTCGCATCGTGCGTTACGATCATGATCGTCTTGCGGAACTCGTCGTTCAGCCGGCGCAGGAGCTCGAGCACTTCGTCGGAGCTCTTCGAGTCGAGCTGCCCCGTCGGCTCATCGAGCAGAATCAGCGTTGGGTCCGCGACGATGGCGCGCGCGATGGCGACGCGCTGCTCCTGCCCGCCCGACAGCTGCCGCGGATAGTGATCCACGCGATCCGCGAGCCCGACGACGTTGAGCGCAATCCCGGTTCGCTCGGCCCGCTCCTTCCGATTGAGGTTGGTGAGGAGCAGCGGGAGCTCGACGTTCTGCTGCGCGGTGAGCACCGGGAGCAGGTTGTACGACTGGAAGACGAAGCCGATCGTACGCGCGCGCCACGATGCGAGCTGTGATGACGTCATCGAGCTCACCTCGGCGCCGGCAACGCGCACGGAGCCGCTCGTCGGCTTATCGAGACCGGCGACGAGATTGAGCAGGGTGGACTTGCCCGAGCCCGACGGTCCCATGAGCGCGGTGAAGCTCCCCTCCTCGAAGTCCATTGTGAGGCCGCTGTACACGTCGACCGTCTGCGCTTCGCGCTTGAACGACTTGTAGACATCGCGAATTTCGACGAGAGCCATGGGAGTGCGTCCGCTGGAGTAGAGAAGAAGAGGGTCGTGACTAGTCGACTATTGAACCTTGACGCGCATCCCTTGCTTCGGAGCATCGACACCGCCGGTGAAGAGCTGCTCGCCGCCGTTCAGCCCCGAGCGCACCTCGAAGAATCCGCCACTCACCGGCCCTGTGGCCACCACGCGTCGAACGAGTCGCCCATCGCGAACGAGGAACACGACGCTTGCGCCGCTGTCGGTTTTCACTGCGGCTTCCGGAACTCGAACGATCGTGCGCGCCGGAACTGCTCCGCTGCTGTCGCGCGGCGTTTCGGGAGCGAGGAAGTCGACCTTCGCGCCCATCTCGGGGAGGATGCGCGCATCGTGATCCAGGATGGAGACCTTCACCTGCACCGTCGCGCGCTGCCGGTCCGCCGTGGGCACAACCTGGCGAGCGACACCGCGGAACGTGGTGTCGGGATATGCATCGAGCGTGATGCGCGCCGCCTGGCCGCTCTTGATGCGTCCGATGTAGGCCTCGTTTACATCGACCTCGACCTCGAGCGTCGCCAGATCCGCCATCGTGACTACCGCACCGCGTGTCAGCCCCCCGCCGACCGAGGGCGCGACGACCTCACCCACCTCGGCGTCCTTTCTCAGCACGGTGCCGGTGAACGGCGCGCGAATGATCGTGTTGTCGTTTGTCGCCTGCGCGAGCTGAAGTGCGGCGACCGCACTCTGTTTGCGCGCGGCGGCGGCGTTGAGACGAGCGTCGGCCTGCGCGGCCCGGCTCGTGGCGGTCTCGTAGTCCGAGGACGAGAGCAGATTCGGATTGCTCGCGCGGATGTCTCGCATGCGGGCGGCATCGTGCTCGAGCTGATCGCGGTCCGCCGCAGCCTCGATCACGCTCGCGTCGGCAGTTGCGATGTTTGCCCGCGCTTGCGCGATCTCGGCCAGGAACTCGGCGTTGTCGAGGCGGGCGATGATGTCGCCGCGATGCACGAACGAGCCTTCACTTACTCCGAGATAGGCGAGACGGCCGGCGACCTTGGCCGAAACGGAGGCTTTGGTGCGCGCGACGACGTAGCCGTTGGCGGTGACGCTCGTGACGGCGGAGGACGAGGAGCCTCCGCCGCCGACGGTCGTCGCGGTCGCCACCTGGATGGTCGGGATTCCACGCGCGTTCAGCGCGAAGATCGCCACCGCGATGACGGCGATGGCGGCGGCGAAGATGAGGAGATTGCGCACCAGCGCCTTTCGGACGGGCGCAGGAGGCGCATCGCGGTTGATGCGGAGTTTGGAGAGGTCGGCCGGGCTCGTCATTGGGTTCCAAAACTACGCGACGGCATCCTCTGTGGCGAGACATCTGAGTGGTTCGAATCATGCCATTTTGCTCCGGGCGTCTCATCCATCTTCGGTTGACCGCCATGCGCCTCACGGCACGCGTTTTTCGCTTGCCCGCGCCTATCCGCGCTCGTATCGTTGCCTCTGGTTGGAATTACTCCTCGGAGGCACCGGGAAGATCAGTCGCTCGATGCGCGTCGCGCACGCACTCACCTTCATTTCGTTCGCGCACGCGCGCGCGCAAACCGCGGATATTTCGCGCTACGTCGTGCTGTTCTCGGGGCGACCGGCAGGCGAATATCGCGAGTGGTGGACGTCCAAGAACGAGCTGCACTCCGTCTACGACTACAACGATCGCGGACGCGGGCCGCACGAGGAGGCGGTGTTGCGCGTCGGCGCGTCGGGTGTGCCGTCGTCGCTTTTGGTCATCGACCACGGCTATTTGAAGGACAGCGTTGACGAGAGCTTCAACTGGAGCGGGAACACCGCCACGTGGAAGAACGCAAGCGAGCACGGTACGCGTCAGGATGCCGGCCGCGCGTACTACGTGTCAGCGGCCGAGTCGCCGGTGGGATCGCAGCTGCTGATCAAGGCGGCGCTGGCGCAGGGTGGTCGAATTCCCCTGCTGCCGAGTGGGCTCGCGGGAGTGACGAAGTCGGGCGAGATGACGATCACCGTACGCGGAAAGCCGGTGCACGTCGTGCGTTATGACGTTGGCGGTTTCGGGTTCTCTCCCTTCCCGCTCTGGCTCGACGACAGCGGCGAGCGTTTTCGTCGGTCTCGGGGTGGTCGAGCATCGTGCCCGCGGGATGGGAATCCGCCGTGCCGGCGATGGTCGAGGCGCAGGACAAAGCGCGCAGCGATCGATACGCGCGACTCGCACGCGAGCTCTCGCACAAGCCGGCCGGCGCGCTGGTAATTCGCAACGCGCGGCTATTCGTCGCAGAGACGCAGGCGGTGCGAAAGGGACAGACGGTCGTGATGACTGGCGATCGCATCACCGCGGTCGGATCGGATGGGAAGGTGAAGATCCCCGAGGGCGCGACGGTCATCGATGCGGCCGGCAAGATGCTGATCCCCGGGCTCTGGGACATGCACGTGCACATGCAGGCCGGCGACGATGGGATCATGCACATCGCGGCAGGCGTGACGAACGCGCGCGACATGGGGAACGACACCGTCTCGGTGCTCGCGCTGCGGAAGCAGTTCGCGACGGACTCGCTCATCGGTCCGCGGCTGATGCTCGCGGGGCTCATCGACGGCTCTGGTCCCTATCAGGTACCGACCGGGCTGCTCGCCGACGACGAGGCGACGGCGCGCACGGACGTCGACTGGTACGCGGCGCACGGCTACGAGCAGATCAAGGTGTACAGCTCGATGAAGCCCGAGTTCGTCCCCGCGATCATCGCGGAGGCGCACGCAAAGGGGCTGCGGGTGAGCGGCCACGTCACCGCCTTCATGACCGCGTCGCAGGTCGTCACCCTCGGCTTCGACGAAGTGCAGCACGCGAACATGCTGCTGCTCAACTTCATGGACATGGTGAAGGACACGCGGACGATGGCGCGCTTCGCCGCCGTCGGAGCCGCGGGGAAGGATCTCGATCTCGATTCGCCGCGCGTGCGCGAGTTCGTCGCGCTCTTTAAGTCGCACGGCACGGACATCGACCCCACGCTCACGACGTTCGAAGGAATGTTCACCGCGCGGCCGGGAACGGTCGATCCGAACCAGGCGATGATCGCGGACCGGATGCCGCCGCAGGTGCAGCGCGGCTTCTATAAGGAAGGGCTGCCGGTGCCGCCCGGGATGGACCAGCGCTATCGCGATTCCTTCGAGGAGATGAAGGGAATCGTGAAGGTGATGTACGACGCCGGCGTACCGATCGTGGCGGGGACGGACAACGGGCCGGTGGGCTTCCAGCTGCTGCGCGAGCTCGAGCTCTACACGCAGGCGGGAATCCCCGCGCCGAAGGTGCTCGAGATCGCGACGATCGGCGCGGCGCGCGTGATGCACCACGAGAAGGACCGCGGGTCGATCGCCGTGGGCAAGGTGGCGGACATGGTGCTCATCGATGGCGATCCGACCACGAACATCAGCGACGTACGAAAATCGGTGATGGTCGTGAAGGATGGGATCCGCTTCGATCCGAAGGAGCTCTACGCGGCGGTAGGCGTGAAGCCGTACGCGAGCGCCACGCTCCCATAGAAGAGGGCGTGGCGCTCACTCGCCAACGGCTCGATCGCCGATCTACAGCTGGTGTCCGCGGTTCCCCGAGATGACTCGCTCGAGCCACAGAAGAATCACGGCGCCGAGGATCGCGACGAGGATCGTGTACACGAAGCCGCCCGAACCGGCAAAGCCCAGCGTGCGCATCACGAAGCCGCCGATGAGGGCGCCGACGATGCCGATCACGATGTCGGCAAGTGTTCCGAAGCCACTGCCCTTCACGAGCTTTCCGGTCGCCCAGCCCGCGATGAGTCCAACACAGATCCACCAGATCATGATGCCTCCAGCCGCGTAAGGTCGGACGGCAGCGATGCCGCCTGGTGGACAGTACGGCGGGCGATCGCGGGATGTTTCCGAATGCCTGCGAGCGCTCGGCGCTAACGCTTGCGACGACGATGATCCTCACACGCTCGGTATCGCTCGTGGTCAATCCGTGTCTACAGGCCGTTGGGTCTCAACGCACCGTCATGCCATCTTTCGCAAGCACGATCCCCGAAACACTAGCCATCGACCCATAATAGTTGACGAACCTGTCCGTCTCTGGTGATCGCTGAAGGCCGAGGTTATGTGCCCAGCGATAACCAATTGGTTGATACCAGAGCTCCGCGTCGACCTGGAAGGGACCGCGCGCCCGGTCGACGTCGATGCGGTAGCGAGTGCGGTGGGAGCCGCCGACGAACGCCGGATCGCTCGCCGCATCGCCCTGCACGGCGATGTCGTGGTCTGCCGTCGCCTTATCGAAGCCGCGCGGCAGGAGGCGGTTGTCCTTCACGTAGCGCACGGCCGACAGGAGTCCGGTGGTCACCATGCCGTGCTGGTCCTGCATGATCGACTCGTAAATCTGCACCTGATCCGGCCGCGTGATCTCTCGATAGTGCGGCTCGAATTTCGTGCGATCGTCGTCGTTGTCGTTCCCGACGATTCGGCCCTCAGCTGTAAGCGCTCCCGACTCGAAAACCATAGCGCCCGATCGGTCGCGGACTGTGAGATGCAGCCAGGCGCGGCGAGACGGGTAGGCCGACGGCAGCTTGTGGCCATTCAGGTTGGTCACCACGACGTCCACTCCGACCTGTCCCGCGTCGACCGGTCCCGCACTTACTTGCACGCGCGCAGCCTGCGCGAGAAGGTGCCGCGTCTCGAGCGCGGCGGCATCGAGCTCGGACGGCAGCGCCTCGACGGCCAGCTCTCCGCGGTAGCGGTTCAGCATGCCGAGTACGAAGAAGTTCCCGCCGGGAAACCAGTGGCGCCGCACATCGGGACGCGGCACTCCTTGTACCGCCGTGATCGGAACGCTGTCGCCCTCCGCGACGACGCGGGACATGTGGCACGACTGACAGCTTCGCTCCGTGCGATAGGCACTATGCCGCCACTCGAGAAACGGCATCTGCTCCGGCAGCTCGCCGATCTCTTTACCCGCCGAATCGAGCGTCTTCGTGAAAAGCGTGTGGCAGGTCGCGCATATCTCGGACTCGCGAATGTGCCCGGCCTCCGTCGGAATGAAGCCGCTGGAGGAGTGCATGACCGTCGTGTGTCCGCGATTCACATCGTAAGGACCGAAGAGTGGCCGCTGACCGACACGCGTCACGGTGTCGATCGCGAAACCACCGTTGAAGCTCGAGCGCTCGCCGAGACGATCTTTCTGAATCTGATGACACATGGTGCAGGAAACGCCATCAGCAGACAGACTGTCGAGTGGATCCGTACCCGCCAGCGCGGGGAGCTGCGAGAACACCTTGCCCAGCCCGCCCGCCGCGTGCACCGCGAAGCGCTGCATCGGCATGTGGCACGTCGAGCACGCATCCTCGATCTCCGCGCGGTTCTTCGGATGGTCGAGCACCTCGCGGCGCACCGACCCTTGCCAGTACGGATCG
>JALYSW010000088.1 GCA_030854615.1 Gemmatimonadota bacterium | reverse complement strand
CGCTCCGCCGCATCGCGGCGCTCGCATCACGCGCGCCGCACCATCGCCGCGCGCAGCTTGCTCCGCTCGCGATGGCCGCGCGCCGCATCGTAAGCTCGCCCTACGCGCTGGGCGCGGAGCGTGTCCTGGACGAGCTCGCGAGCGCTCCACTCCCTGACGAAGCCTGGCTGCGCGCCATCGCGTCCTTCGGCGCGATGCACTCCGCGCGCGACGAGGAGCGCACGGCTGCGACACTCGTCGCGCTGATCATCGCGGGATAGTCATGCATCGCGCCCGGAAACTAACCGAAATCGTCGTCGTACTGTCCAACAGTCCCTCCCCGATCGAGATGCGCGCACCGCACAGCTGCACACCGGAGTCAGATGAGAGTCGCACCGCCCCTCAGCGCCGCCGCAGTCGCACTCCTCATCGCCACTTCCGCCCTCGCCGCGCAATCGAGAGTCTCCCTCGCCTTCCGCGACTCCCTCCCCTCCTGGCTCACCGCTGCTCACGTCCCCGGCATCGCCGTCGCCGTCATCGAGAATGGCAAAGTCACCACCACCCTCACCTCCGGCGAGCTCCGCCCCGGCATCCCGATGTCGCCGCGCGCGCTCTTCAACGTCGCGTCGCTCACCAAGCCCGTCGTCGCCATCACGACACTCCGCCTTGCGAGCGCCGGCAAACTTTCCCTCGACGCGCGGCTGGATCCAGACTGGATCGATCCCGACATCCGCAATGATCCCCGTCACTCGCATCTCACCGCGCGCATCGTCCTCAGCCATCAAACCGGCTTTCCCAACTGGCGCCGGATGATGCCGGACCACAAGCTCGGATTCCTCTCCGATCCCGGTACGAAGTTCGGCTACTCCGGCGAAGGGCTCGAATACCTCAGACACGCGCTCGAGCACAAGTTCGGTCGATCGATTCAGCAGCTCTCTGACTCCATCCTCTTCACGCCGCTCGGCATGACCGAGACGACGTACGGCTGGAATCCGACGCAGGACACGCTGCGCTTCGCCATCGGCCACGATACGAGCGGCGCCGTCATCCACGAAGAGCTACGTCCGATGTCGCGGCCGAGCGGAGCCGATTGGCTGGTTACCTCCATTAGCGACTACTCGAGATTTGGCGAGTTCGTGCTCTCCGGCGCCGGTCTCTCCCCCGCGCTCTTCGCCGACATGACCACGCCTCACGCACGATTCGAGGGCAAACCCAACGAAGCCATGGGACTCGGCTGGGAAGTCATGAAGGGCCCCGCCAGCGATCTGACGATCCTGATGCACACGGGATCGGACGAGGGAATCAAGACGATGATCCTCCTTCTCCCCGTCTCTAAACGGGGGATCGTCATTTTCACGAACGGTGAGCGGGGGATGGAGGTCATCGTCCATATCCTGCGGTCCGCGCTGCAACTGAAGGAGCTCGGCCCGTAGCACCCCGCCCACCTTGCCTTGCGGTGGCGCGGCTGACAAGCTATTTGCTCAGTGACGACCGCTGCGCCCGCATTCCGGAGAAGATCGAGATAATGCTCCCCGTCCGCCGCCGGCCACGTAGCACGGCGAAACTCACCACGCGCGCGCTCGCGATCTCCACGATGCTCGTCGTCGTCGCGTGCGTCGGACGCGAGTCGTCGTCATCGACCGATCGCACGGCGTCGGTCGAGGGTCCGGACTCACAGTCGAAGGAAAGCCGCGGCCACGTGCAGCTCAACGGCGATGCGATCGTCGACACGGATTTTGCGGTCGAGCAGTGCTCCATCGGCCCTGCGGGCGATGGACCGCTCAACGGCTATCACATGAATGCCAAAGCGGGCCACGGCACGCTACAGCTGCTCACGCTCTCGGTGAAGAGCTACGATCACGATGGCACCTACACCCCCTCTGTCGACACGGGGAAGGTCGCGCGCGGAGGGAAGCGCGGCGTGAGCGGCCCGCTCTCGATGATGATCGGTCGCGCGAACTCGACCGTTCCGCTGGCGGTGATCACGCATCCGGAATCGCATCTCACCGTCACGATCTCCGACAGCGGCTCGCGTGGCACCGCGGAATTCTCCGATTTCACGTCGCCGATCGCGATGGAGGACGTCCAGATCAAGGCTCCGCATCTGCACACGAAGGAGAAGTCCTTCGCCGGCTCGCTGACCTGGCGCTGCGCGAACGTCGAGCGCGTCGACGCGGCGGCCACCGATGCCGCTCAGGGAATGCTGAAGGGGCTTACCCCGGTTCACTGAGCGATCGCACGCGCGAGAGGCCTGCCGCGTGAGTGGCGCGTGCCTCCCCCGTTAGTCTCGTAGCACACGACGCAACCTTAAAACCGGATACACCATGACACCCAACATACAGCTGAGTCGGCGCGACATGCTCGAGCGACTGGCGATCGCCGGAAGCGCGGTGCTGCTCACGCCGATGCTCGCGAACGCCTCCGCTCCAAACGCGCAAGGCAAGGCTCCGATCTTCACACAGGATCTTCCGCCCGTCTCGCTCGACGGCTGGAAGATGACCGCGCTCGAGATCACCTACGCGCCCGGAGAGGTCGATCACGCTCACCGGCATATCGGCTTCATCTTCGGCTACGTGCTGGAGGGCGATCTCCGCTTCAAGGTCGACGGCGGCGAGGAGATCGTGTACCACACCGGGCAGATGTTCTACGAGTCGCCAGGCACCATCCACCGCGTGTCGGCGAATGCGAGCACGACGAAGCAGTGCCGCTTCCTCGCGATGGTATTCGTCGACAAGACGAAGCCGCTTACGGTGCCCGTGTGACCGCTGGTGCGCTCGCCAGCCATTGCGGAGCGCGAACGCCATCGCCTGATTGGAGGGCGCACGAAACCCCGGTTCGAAGCCCACCGTAGGTCCGGGCACGGGAACGAGGTGCCCACCAGCGAGGAGCGACGAGAATGATCGATCCGGATGTGGTCAGCTTTGCGGGCGTCATGCTCACGATCATCGTCACCGTCGCCTCGGCAACGCTGATCTACGTCGCCGCGAGATTCGCGCTCGGCGCCGCGAAGGGAAAGGAGCGCGCAGCCTCCATGCTCGATGCCGGGAAGCTCGAACAGCTGCAGCAGTCGGTCGACTCGATCGCCATCGAGGTCGAGCGCATTGCCGAGGCGCAGCGGTTCATGGCAAAGCTGGCCCAGGAGCGCAGCGAGGCGCCAAGGCTTCCAGGCTAGCCTCTCGCGGGCGTCTCAGCATTGTCCGCTCGCGGGCTTCGACCAACATTTCGGTGTTCACCTCCCGGAGTGTTCGTGCCCAAGGCCCTCTGCCATCGCCCGTTTTCATTCGCGCTGTGCATCGCGCTCGGCCTGACGCTCGCGGCGGCGCAATCAGCTTGCGCGCAGACGCGGCGACTCACCGCCGCACACACCGACTCCGCTGCCGCTCGCCGTCCGATTCCGGGCGCCGTGATCGAGCCCCCCGCGTTCGCGCGCGCGATCGCCAACGGCACGCGCACGCGTAGCGGCGAGCCCGGCCCGAACAACTGGGTGCAGCACGCGCGCTACTCCATCGATGCGTCCATCGATCCGGCGACGAACACCGTCACGGGAACCGAGCACGTCGTCTATCGGAACAATTCGCCCGACACGCTCGGGAAGCTCGCCGTCTATCTGCGCCAGAACGTCTTCCGCGCGGAAAGCCCGCGACGGGATGTCGCGCCGATCACGGACGGCGTGAAGCTCGCGCGCGTTGTCGCGAATGGTTTGACGCTCGTCAAACTATCCTCGACGGATGATGAGGCGGAGCAGCGACCCGGCTACGTGGTGGAGGCGACCGTGATGTGGGTGACGCTCTCCACTCCTCTGCTCCCTCACGACTCGGCGACACTCGACATCGCGTGGTCGTTCATCCCGGCCCTCACCCCTTCCGATGGCCGCGAGGGGCGCGACGATCATCTCTACCTCCTTGGCTACTGGTATCCACAGGTTGCGGTCTATGATGACGTGAATGGCTGGGTCGCCGACCCGTATCTGCTCGAGGCCGAGTTCTACATGGATCCCGCGGATTACGATGTGCGGATCACCGCGCCGCGCGGCTGGGTCGTCGGCGCAACGGGATCGCTGCAGAACCCGAGCGAAGTATTGAGCGCCGCTGCGCGCGCGAAGCTCGCGCAGGCACGCGCGACCGGCGCGGTCGTCACGATCAGCAGACCGGCGGATGGCGGTGCGGCGTTCGCGTCGCAATCGCCGAACGTGACATGGCACTTCACGGCGCCCAACGTGCGCGACTTCGCGTGGGGCACGAGCGATCGCTACCAGTGGGACGCGACGCGCGCGCTCATCGCTGGCGCGAGTGGAACGCAGGACACCGTCGACATCTATTCGTTCTTCCGCCTCGATGCGCGCGCGTCGGCGTGGGCCATTGGCGGTGCGCGCTACACGCGCGATGCGGTGCAGCAGCTCTCGTCGTATCTCTGGGAGTATCCGTGGCGCACGATGACGTCGATGGAAGGCGTCCTCACGGGCGGTGGGATGGAGTATCCCCGGCTCACCTTCATGCAGCCATGGGCCGACACCCTGTCGCTCGCGGGCGACCTGATGCACGAGACGGGGCACATGTGGTTCCCGATGCAGGTCGGCTCGAGCGAGACGCGCTATCCCTGGATGGACGAGGGCTTCACGCAGTTCGATGCCGCGCAGGGGATGCGCCAACTGTACGGTGAGCCTCGCAAGGGCGGTCGCATCGCGGACCAGGAGCCAGGCCAGCGCGCGCTCTACATCCGACGCGCACTCGCGGGACAGGATCAGATCCTGATGACGCCGGGCGATCTCTTCCCCTCGGATCTCTACAACGTGATGTACTACGACAAGACCGCGCAGATCCTCTCGGCGCTCCGCGGCATCCTCGGCGAAGAAACTTTTCACCGCGCTTATCGCGAGTACGGTCGCAGATGGATCGGTCGCCATCCGTACCCGTACGACTTCTTCAACACGCTCGAGGACGTGTCGAAGCAGGAGCTGAGCTGGTTCTGGAGCTCGTGGTTCTTCGAGGCGTGGCCGCTCGACCAGGCGATCGCGAGCGTGAGGAAGTCCGGGAGCCAGCTTTCGATCACGATCGAGGATCGCGGACTCGCGCCGATGCCCATCGAGCTCGCCGTCACGCGCGCCAACGGGAAGGTCGAGCGCGTGCACGTGCCGGCGAACGTGTGGCTGCACGGCGCGCGCCAATACGTCGTGCGAGTGCCTGCGATGCCAGCGGTGACGCGGGTCGAGATCGACCCCGACGGCCTCTTCCCCGATGTCGACCGGTCGAACCAGCAGTGGATCGCGCGGCCCGCTTTGCGCGCGCACGACTGATCGCGCGCGCGTCTCCGCTGCGGATCGCTGCGCGGTTCAATATCTTGTCCTTGTCACCCACCGTTTCGTTCAATCGGAGCCTCGTTATGCGTTTCACTCTCGCGACCGCGCTCGTGCTTGCCATCACCACCCCCGCGCTCGCGCAGAACAAGTCGAAGCCAAAGCCGAAGCCCAAGGCCGCGGCCGCCTCGAAGTCCACGAGCACAGTTGCGGCAGGCACGGACTCGAGCGCGCGCCTGGCCTCCGATCCCATGCTGCGCGCGCTGCAGTGGCGTGTCGTCGGACCCTTTCGCGGTGGTCGCGCCGTCGCGGTCACCGGTGATCCCGTCGAGAAGCGCACCTTCTACTTCGGTGCTGTCGATGGCGGCGTCTGGAAGACGACGAACGCCGGCGTCACCTGGAACAACATCTCCGACAACACATCGGCGATCGCGTCCGTGGGGGCCATCGCCGTTGCGCCATCCGATCGCAACGTGATCTACGTCGGTACCGGCGAGACCGACTTCCGCGAGGATCTGACCGTCGGCGACGGCATGTATCGCTCGACCGATGGCGGTGCGACGTGGAAGCACATCGGGCTCGAGAAGACCGAGCAGATTGCCACGATCCGTATCGACCCCAAGGATCCCAACGACGTGTTCGTCGCCGCATATGGTCACGCCTTCGGGCCCAATCCGGATCGCGGCATCTACCGCACCCGCGATGGTGGCACGACGTGGAAGCGCGTGCTCTTCGTCGATGACAGCACGGGAGCCATCGACCTCGCGATGGATCCGACGAATCCGCGAATTCTCTACGCGGCGATGTGGCGTTTCCAGCGATATCCGTGGGGGTTCAGCGCCGGTGGCGGCAAGAGCGGCCTCTGGAAGAGCACGGATGGGGGCGACACGTGGACAGAGCTCACCGACAATCCAGGAATGCCCGACGTCCCGGTCGGCCGCATTGGGGTGTCGGTGTCCGGCTCGATGCCCAATCGCGTTTACGCTTACGTCGAGACGTCGCCCGACGACTCGCTCGGCGGCATCTATCGCTCGGAGAATTCCGGCGCGACGTGGAAGCGCCAGAATGGCGACCAGGATTTCATGGTGCGCCCGTGGTACTATGGACTGCTCGCCGCCGACCCGAAGGATCCGAACGTGGTCTGGGTGCTGAATCTCAGCACGTACAAGTCCATCGATGGCGGACACACCTTCCAGCGCATGCGGGTGCCGCACGGTGACGATCACCAGCTCTGGATCGATCCCAACGATCCGAATCGCATGATCGAGGGCAACGATGGCGGCGCGACGCTCTCGCTCGATGGCGGCGAGAACTGGTCATCGCAGGACAATCAGCCTACGGCGCAGTTCTATCACGTGCTCGCGGACAATGAGTTTCCATACCGCCTCTACGGCGCGCAGCAGGACAACTCGAGCGTGCGCATCAAGAGCCGCTCCGACAATGGCGCGATCACCCGGCGGGACTGGGATGCACTTCCCTTCGGCGAGTCCGGCTACATCGCCGTCGATCCGCGCAACACGGAGATCTCCTACGGCGCGTCCTACTGGGGGCAGATTCAGCGATTGAACGAAAAGACGAACGAGCTGCGGGACATCAGCGTGGGGTTGCCGAACTACGACGGCTTCGCCGCGAAGGATGTTCCGCTCCGCTTTCAGTGGACCTTCCCGATGCTCCTCTCGCCGAGCTCACCGTCCACGCTGTACGCCGCCGCGCAGCGCGTCTTCCGCTCCACCAGCGAAGGAAGCAGGTGGACCGCTATTTCTCCGGATCTCACGCTGCACGACAGCGCCACGATGGGCCATGTCGGCGGCCCGATCACGCGTGATGAGACGGGAACCGAGATTTACGCGACCGTCTTCGCCTTCGCGGAATCGCCGGTGAAGGCCGGCGTGCTGTGGGCGGGCTCGGACGACGGACTCGTGCACGTTTCGCGCGACAACGGCACCTCGTGGCAGGATGTCACGCCGCACTTCAGCGGCAAGTTCACGCGCGTGAGCATCATCGAGCCCGGGCACTTCGACGCCGGCACCGCGTATCTCGCCGCCAATCGCTATCAGCAGGACGACAAGCATCCATATCTCTACCGCACCACCAACTATGGCGCGACGTGGACCAGGATCGACACCGGCATTCCTGAGCTCGCGTACACGCGCACCATCCGCGAAGATCCCGTCGCGCGCGGCCTCCTCTACGCGGGCACCGAGAGCGGCGTGTACGTGTCCTTCGATGACGGCGCACGCTGGCAGTCGTTGCAGCTGAATCTTCCGCGGAGCTCCGCCCGCGACCTCGCGGTGCACGGAAACGATCTGGTCGTCGCCACGCACGGGCGCTCGTTCTGGGTGATGGACAACGTGTCGTTGTTGCGTCAGATCACCGAGGCCGTGCGCAAGGAAGCCGTGCACGTCTTCGTGCCGGACACGGCCATCCGGTGGGACGGCGGCTCATCGCGGCGCGACCCCGAGTCGGGGCAGAACGCGCGTGGCGGTGTCACCGTCGACTACTACTTCCGCGAGAAGCCGAAGGGAGCCGTCACACTCGACTTCCTCGATCGCGCCGGCAAGGTCATTCGCACCTTCTCATCCACGGGCCCGCCGTCGCCCGACAGCGCCGCGAAGGATTCCGTCGCGAAGGACTCCGTGGGCAAGGCGCAGCGCGACACGACCGCACCCAGGGGGCGCAAGAAGAAAATCGAGGCCGCGGACAGCGTGTCCTACGCCCCCAGTGACTCGCTCGTCTCCATGCGCGCGGGCGTGAATCGCTTCGTCTGGAATCTGCGGTATCCCGACGTCAAGCACATCACGGACATCGTCGTCGACTACGGCACTATCACGGGGATGATGGTGTTGCCCGGCACCTACACCGCTCGCCTCACCGCGGGCGGCAAGTCCTACTCGCAGCCGTTCACCGTCGTGAACGACCCTCGCACCACCGTAACGGCTTCGGCACAGCAGGCGCAGCTCGCCGCCTGGACGCAGCTGCGCGATCAACTCGACTCCACCGTCAGCGCGGCGAAAGACGTCGAGACGATGCAGGAGCAGATCGACGCACGCATCAAACAGGTGAAGGATCAGACGTACGCGTCGCGCGTGAGCAACGCAGGGAAGCCGCTCCGCGCGAAGCTCGAGGAGGTTCGCGAGACGCTCATCGAGGTGCACTCGCACGCCGACGAGATCACGCTCCACTTTCCAGTTCGACTCTACAACATGATGCTGACACTCAATGGACAGCTGCTCACCGGCGATGCCGCGCCCACCGAGTCGCAGCTTCAGTCACTGAAGGAGCTCTCGGCGAAAGTCGATACACAGATGCAGAAGCTCCGCGAAATCGAAAACACCGACGTCGGAGCGTTCAACAGGTTGATGAAGGAGCTCGATGTTCCCGCGGTGATGGTGAAGGCGCCCAAGGTCGTGATGTAGCAGATGCTTCGAACGCGACCGGCGGATGTCGAGCAGTCATCGTGCGCGTTCTCGCATGAACATGTGCCGCGGCCGTTCAGCGCATGGGGATGAAGAGTGAGAATCTGCTTCCGGCACCGGGCACGCTCTCGACGGCGACGCGGCCGCCGTGCGCGCTCATGATCCCGCTGACGATCGCAAGCCCGAGTCCCGCCCCCGCACTGCTGCCGCGCGAATGCCAGTACCGGTCGAAGATGTGCGGCAGATCCCGTCCGGAAATGCCGCTCCCCGTGTCGGTCACCGCGATGGCGACTTCGCCATCCGCCTCCTGCGCGCCTACGACGATCCGGCCGCCCGAGGGCGTAAACTTGAGCGCGTTGCCGATCAGATTGGCGACCGCCTGCGCCATGCGTTCCGAGTCAGCGCGCGCGATGAGCTCGGGATCAGCGGGAGCAACCACGATCTCGACGCCGCGCTCCTCGGCACCATTGGCGAAAAGCTTCACAGCCCGATCGATGATCGGCGCGACAGCCTCACGGCGAAGCACCACGGCGAGCGAGCCGGCTTCGATCGCGGAGATATCGAGAAGGTCCTGAATCATTCGCGACATCCATGAGGTGGATTCATGGATCGTCCGCGCGAGATCGCGTCGTGCGGCATCATCGGCCGGCGGTGAGTCGGCGAGCACCCGGGAGCACATTGCAATGGCGCTCAGCGGATTGCGAAGGTCGTGCGAGACCACGCCGAGCACGTCATCGCGCGCGCGCGTGGCGCGCAGCGCATCCCGATAGAGGCGGGCGTTGTCGATGGCGAGCGCCGCACGCCCCGCGTAATTCTCGGCGAGCAACACGTCCGTCGGTGCGAAGCGACGCAGGTCGCCCACGGCCATGAGTGTAACGACTCCGAGCGCCTGATTGCGCGCAACGAGGGGCACGGCGAGGATCGAGCGTACTCGAAGCGCTCGCCACGCGTTGGCCTCATCCGGCAGCTCGCAATGCGCGTCGAGCCACTCGTCCGTCACCACAGAAACCACCTCAGTGCGTCGCGACCGCAGCGCGTCGATCTGCACCGCCGGCGCATCAGCGCTCAGCGCGAAGCCATCGAGCGGCGACTCGTTGCCGCTCGCGCCCGAAGCCGTATGGGCTAGTCGCCGAAGCGAACCCGACTCGTCGAGCACATCCAGGATACAGATGTCGGCGAGCGCCGGCACGGGCAGGCGCACGACCGACTCCAGCGTCGCCTGGTACTCCAGCGATCCGCTCAGCGCAGCGCTGACCTCCGCGAGAAAGCGCTGCTGCTGATCCATTCGCGTGCGATCCGTAACGTCGCGCACGAGCGCGGTATACAAGCGACGTCCACCAGGCGCATCCAACTTGAGGATCGACGCTTCCGCCGGGAAGTCTGTGCCATCCTTGCGTAGACCGTACACCTCGCGACGATGTCCCATCAGCCGCGCCGCTTCCGAGGACTGCCCGAAGAGGTTCACATAGGTGGTGTGCATCTCACGAAATTGCGGCGGCAGCAGCACCCCAAGCGGGCGCCCAATCACCTCCGCCGCCGAATATCCGAAGATCTGTTCCGCGCCGAGATTGAAGTGCACGATGATCTGCGCCTCGTTCACGGTGACGATGGCATCCGCCGCCATCTGCAGGATCTTCTCGAAAATCCCTTCGGAGATCGGCTCGCCGCCCCCTGTGTTGTGCGTCCGCATGGTCACTAAGGTACCATGTGACGTCCGGCTTGCTACACCTGCACGATCAGTCGCCGTCCGCGTTGGACGCTCTGACCATTCCTGCTATCTTGCAAATCGAGGATCAGCAGCGCGGTGTGGCGCTCGCATCAACACCGGGCTTTTCCATTGACGCAGATGAAGATGAACCAGAGAAGCGAACCGTCGCAGCAGCCGCGCGACAACAGGCACGATTTCCCCGTGATTCGCGAGCTCGCACCCGACGAGAGTCGAGCGTTGCTCGGAAGACATCAGGTCGGCCGGATCGCGTTCACGTCGAACGAGCGCGTGGACATCCAGCCGATCCACTACGTGTTCGAGGAGCGGTGGCTGTACGGTCGAACGAGTCGGGGCAGCAAGTTTGCCACTCTGGCCCGGCACAGCTGGTGCGCGTTCGAAGTCGACGAGGTGCGCGACCTGTTCGACTGGGACAGCGTGGTGGTGAAAGGACATATGGAGCTGCTCGATCCCCAGTTGGGATCGCCGGATGCATACACTCGCGGTCTCGCCCTCATGCGATCGATCGTGCCGGCGAGCTTCACCGACGATGATCCCACACCGCATCGTTCGATTCTGTTTCGCCTCGAAGCAAGCGAGATTACGGGCCGGTCCGCACGCCCCGGCCAATAGCCTGCCCGACCCGGTGCGCAATGGCTTGAGGAGACCCGTGTCTCGCGCACCGACTCAGAACGCGACCCAGGCGAAGATGAAGAGCGCATCGTTGTTCGCGGCGTTTCGGCCCGCGCCATCGTACGATGTCGCTCCGCCGTTGAACTTTCCGTACAGCGTGTATTGCACCCCGAGCCTCGTGTTTTGCCACGCGTTGAAGTCGAACTCGCCAATGCCGCCGTACGATTGCGGGCTGCCGTTTGCGCTGCCCGAGATCGATGCGGCTGGGTACAGCAGTAGATCGCTCGTCCCTGTGGTGTTGAAGTAGCCGAGCGTGAAGTTTGTACGCATCGAGGGCATGTAGGATGCGTTGGCGCGAAACACCTTGAGCGTATTGTGCAGGTTGGCCGCCCCGGGCTGGTCGCCACCCGCGAGCGCAGTGAGCGTTTGCGCCTCGTGGATGAAGGTAGAGCGAACCACGAGTACGCCCTGGTTCATCTGTCGTTCCACCTGAACATCGGCGGCCGCGTCGGTGTACTGATCCGTCGGGCCGGACACACCGGTGGGATAGAGCCGGCCGCTCAAGCCGTACGTGCCAAGCATGACGTAGTTGCGTCCGAACTGATGCTGCAGCGCCAGGCGCCAGTACGGAATCACGTTGTGGGCCACGTTGCTCGCGCTCGCGTCGAGAGGAGTGGCAACACCCTGCTCCGCCGATCGATATGCAGTGAACTCGGCGTACACCAGCTGGCGCCAGAGTCCGTAGCCACCCAGCCCGACCACCTGTTGGCCGAGCGCACCATCGACGAGCGCAGAAGCCATCGGCGTGGGTGCCGCGCTGCTGGCCATGAACGGGAAGCCCCACGCCGGCACTGTATTCCACACGTCCTGCATGGACGGGTTGTTGTTGAGCGTCACGCCGTAGAGAAGCTCCTGCGAGAAGAGATGCGTGCGATCCGCGAAGCGGAACTCGGTGTTATCGATGCCGATCGATCCGTCAGGGGCCGCGTAGGTAATCTGGACGAACGCCCCGAGCTTCGGTGTGATCTCGCCCGCGAGAAAAAGACTGAGTTGATCCGGGAATACGACGGAGTTGTTTTGCGTCTCCGGGAGCGTCTTCGAGAGATGCGTGAAGGAGGTGACCGCCATTGCCGACACGGGGGGGAATGGCGCGAGCTGCAGCGAGGAGCGGGTCGAGTCGCCTGCGTCGATGGTCTTCAGTCCGGTGAGCGTGTAGCCGTTGAGCTTGAACAGGCGTCCGAACGGCGTGAGCTGCGGGAACCCGTAATGACATGCGCTGCATGCGAGCTTGGTCTGACGGGAAAATCCGGGGATGCGCCGCTCGCGCAGCGCGCGAATATCCGCGTTCGCCGGCAGGACGACATGGCGCGCGTCGAGATAGGGCAGCAGCGCGTCGCGAACGGGCGCCGGAGCGCCGGGCGTCTCCGCCCTTGCGTGAGCGGACCGCACGCTCAACGCAATTGCGATCGTGATCGACAGCGTGATGCAGGCGGACGTGCGGGCACGGCGAAATCGCGTGCTCTGGCATCTGACGTGTGACATTTGCATTACCCTCGGAGCTGTGCGGTGGGGTCTACTTCGCGGATGTACCGACCAACAGAGTGCCGCGCATGCCGACGCTCTCGTGGGGATCGCACACGAACTGGTAGGCGCCATCGACGAATCGCGTGTCGATGACCAGGTCGTACGTCTTGCCCAAGCCGATCAGATATGGCCCGGTCGCGGCCGCGCCGAGCTTGGCGCCCTTGGGCGTTTTCTCGAAGTGGACGTTGTGGGGAGCGGAGCTCGACTGCAGGAAGTGCACGGTATCGCCGTGCTGAACGGAGATGACCGCGGGCTCGAACGCGAACTGACCGTTCGGCTTGTCGACCATCTTCACGAGGACGAGATGTGGGGCTGACTGGGCGCTCGAGCGCGCTGCCGGCACGAGAAGCAGGAGTGCGGTGACTACGATGCCGAGGCGTTTGGCGCCCTCACGAATACATTGCATGTTCCTCTCCGATAAAGACATTGCGCGACGCCGGAACAGATCTGGCGCGCGGTTCAGTGTGACATTGTCGCGAACTGCTTCGGCACGCCCACCTGGATTATCCCGACTGCGCCCTTCTCCGCATCGGCGAAAGCATGCGTCACGAACGGATAGATTCCCTCGCCGCTGGCGTCGCTGCGGAACATGGCCGAGTGTGGCATGCCGGCGTCGTTCACGACGGTGATGCGCACGAAGCCGCCCTGCCGCACGTGAATGACCGGTCCCGGCACCGTACCGCCAAACGTCCTGCCCTGATACTTCACGCCATTCGCGATCTCGACTTTCGCGTCCCTGATCGGAATGCGAAACTCCTTGATGCCCGC
>JALYSW010000050.1 GCA_030854615.1 Gemmatimonadota bacterium | reverse complement strand
GACGTTTGTCCGCGCCGTGACACGCAGCAAGTACGAGCGCCAGCGCCAGAGGCGACGTTCGCACGAAGCTGAAACTACGCGATCAGAACACAGGATACAACGAGAATTGCCAGAATCCGTGTCGTCCTGGCGAGTCCTGCGGAATCGCGTAATCCCATCGCAGGATCACGTAGTTGAACAGGTTGACTCGTACTCCGACGCCGTAGCTGGTGAGCAGGGAGCGTACGTTCGCCGGATCGTCCTGCCTGTCGCGCCTGAATTCGACCTTTTGCCCGTTGAACCAGGTGGTGCCGGCGTCATAGAAGAAGGCGCCCTCAATGGGCGGAAGCGGGATCGGACCCGCCAACCCGCCGCGCACGATCGGGAAGCGAAGCTCGACGTTCGCGAAGGCGACCTTGCTGCCAAGCAGGCGATTGCATCGCTGCGCGTTCTGGACGTCGGCGGGGCAGTTGGCGTTCGTGATCGTGAAGCTCTGATTATCGTAGCCGCGAATGAGATCGCTGTAACCGAGATACTTCTGCAAGCTGTCCGCGTCGCGGCCGTAGGACAAATTCGCCGTGACGCGCGTGGCAAGCGTGAGATAGCTGAACAGCAGCGCGTCATAGCGGCGATAGTCGCCGAGCAGCCCGAGCCACCTGAATTGTCCGACCGCAGGCGTCACGCCGAAGCGATAGCGACGTCCGTAGATCGGTCCGGTGTAGCCGAACAGCGTGTTGTCCGACACGAGCGAAAGGCTCGGCTCGAGGTAGAGCTTCTTGCTGCCGTCGACCTCCTGCTGCGTCGCGTTGGAGAGCGGGTTGCCGAACTGGTCGACGACCTGCTGAAAAACGAGGAACGAGCGTTCGAGATCCGACAGCGTGAGCCCGAGCTCGACGCGGGTGAAGCGGTTGAGCGGGTAGATGCCGACACCGAACGCCTGGCGACTGAGATAGCGCGCGATGACGCTCTGCTCGGTGAGCGTGCCGTCGCCGTTGTCGATGAACTGGAAGCCCTGGCCGAAATAATACGGCGACTGCGAATAGCCGACCGAGTACTGCAGGCGGTGCGCGAGATTCGTGTAGGCTGCGAGCCCTTGCGCGTCCTTGAGCCGTCCGTTGATCGAGAGCGCGAAGGCGAGATGGTTGTTCCCCACCATGTCGCTGAGCGAGATCGCGGTTCCACCGAAGACGCCGTTGCCAAAGTTGTCCCGCGAGTAGCCGATGGTCGGTCGCGCGACGAAGTCGGGGGAGAAGCGGATGTGGTACTTGTACTCCTTGAATTGATTCGTATCGGGGAGCGTCGCGAAGCCGCTGTCGACGATCGCCGCGACGTTGACGCGCGCTTCGGTGTGAGGGCCGGAGTCGGGAAGCGCGCTCGAGGCGCGGAAGGTGGTACCGGAGCGATAGTAGGAATACGAGAGCGTGTCGATCAGCGCGGAATCGGCGCGTGCACGCGCTGCTGCGGCGGCGCTGTCCGAGCGCGACGCCACCATCTGCGCGACCGCTTGCGGCACGAAGGGCTTCCGCTTGAGCAGGCGCGGATTGTCGATCGTCCAGACGGTATACTCGCCGTTCTCGAGATAGGTGAACGCCAGCTTGTCCATCTGGTGCGACCACGTGATCGCCGGGCTGAATTCCGTCAGCGAGATCACGCCGCCGACGACGCTCGTCAGCTGGTAGTGCTGCTTTGCGGTGAGATCGTAGAGGAAGATGTTCTGTCCCCCAGTGCGATCGGAGACGAACGCGATCGACTTCGAGTCCGGCGCCCACATCGGGTTGATGTTCAGCCCGTCCTGTCCGGGAATGAGCTCGACGTTGCCGCCGTCGACGTGGTAGATCGCGATCTGCCAGTGCGGGAAGCGCAGATTCGCGAGATCAGCGCCTGGGCCCTGATCGGTTGCGAAGGCGATCATCGTTCCGTCGGGCGACCATTGCGGCTGCTCGTCCGCGAATTGGTCGTGCGTGAGCTGCGTGAGGTTCTTCCCGTCCGCATCGATCGTGTACAGATCAGTGATGCCGCCCTTGTTTCCGGTGAACACGAGATGTTTTCCGTCGGGCGACCAGCTTGGCCCCACGATGCCGTCGAGATCGAGCTCGATCTTCGCGACGCGTTTTCGTCGCTTCACGTCGAGGAGGTAGAGCACCTCCTTCCCTCCGCCGAGCGCAGTGAAGGCAAGCAGTTTCCCATCGGGGGAGAAGGAGCTCTGCGAATACAGAATTCCAACTTCCTGGTAGTCCGGATCGAAGGTGCTCTTCACCAGCCGAGAGATGCGCTTGCCGGTTTTCGCATCGCCGAGCCAGAGGTCGATGAAGACCTGGCCCTTGAGGAAGCTGCCGTTCGAGAGAAAGGCGATGTACTTGCCGTCCGGCGAAAGCGCCGGCGCGAGGAAGACCTGTCCGCCACTGATTTTCTGCGAGAGAAGCGGCTTCGCGAACTGGCGCGGCCGCTGGAGCTTCGCGACCTCCGGCAGGTACTTCACCTGCATGGCTTCCCTCCACTCGTCGCCGAGGTCTTCGAGCGACTCACCCGTCTCGCGCTTGAAGGCTCGCTCGACACCCATTGAGGGTACGTCGGCCATGATGGCGCCGATGATCTCGTCGCCGAAGCGCCCTGCGACGTACGCCCAGAGCGGCTGGCCGTAGCGGTACGGGTCGTAGCGGTCGGGCCGCTCGTTCATCTTCACGATCGTCGGCAGGTCGCCATTGATCGCGGCGTCGCGCATTACCGTGGACGAGCGGGCGTAGTCCGGCCCGAGCGACAGGTACTCGGCCATGCCCTCCATGAACCAGAGCGGCGGATTCACCTGCGTGAGCTGGGCGATGCCACCGCCCGCGCGCCCGCGCGCGAAGATGTCGAACTGGAACTCGTGCGTCATCTCGTGCGTGAGCACGTGCTCGAGACCGCGGAAGTCGCCGGTGAAGGGCATGAGCATGCGATGACGGAGCGGCTCCGTCACACCGCCGGTGCCCTCTCCGAGATCACCCGTGACGTTGTTCTGCCCGAAGTCCGCGCGCGAGGCGAAGAAGAGAATCGGCTTCTTCTCGCGGAATTCGTGCCCCAAGATGTGCGACAGCCGAGCGTAGTCACGCTCGGCCATGCGCGCACCCTGCATCGCTGCGATGCGCTCGCTGGGATAGTAGTGGATGAGGAAGTGCTCGGTCTCGATGACCTGCCAATCGAAGTCCTTGTACTGGACCTGGTTCTGACCGAAGTACTCCTGCGCCTTACCTCTCGAAGCGAGCATGCCGCTCGCAGCGAGAGCGACCAGCGCCGTACGCCAGACAATGCGTAAGCTCATACCGTGGCTTCCTCCGCGTCGATGGCGACGATCCGCGCATCACCCCACAGGCGCTCGAGCTGATAGAAGTCGCGCAACGTGGGGTGGAAAACGTGCACGACGAAATCGACGTAATCGAGAAGCACCCAACGTCCCTGCTGAAGCCCTTCGACGTGATGTGCGCGAACCCCTTCCTTCTTGAGCTCATCCACCACGTGCTCGGCGATGGCGCGCACGTGCGTGTCGGAGGAGCCGCTGGCGATGAGGAAGAAGTCCGTGGCGTTCGAGACCTTGTCCAGATCCAGAATTACGACGTTGTTCGCCTTGAGGTCATAGCACAACGCGGCCGCACGCTGGACTTGCGCGAGAGAAGAAGACACTGGTTCGAGGCGCCTGATGGATGTGATGGGAACGCACGACACAGAGAGCTCTAGCGCGCAATATGAGTGGGGAACCGGGGGGCTACCACCACCACTACACGAACGCCCGGCGGAAGTTTCCGCCGGGCGTTCCAACCACGCGCAGAGGACGAGCGCTGTTTACTGCTTGATCACCCAGACGCGCACTTCGGGTTTCACGTCGGCGTGGAGGCGAACGGGGACCTTGTAGACGCCAAGCGCCTTGATGGGATCGTGAAGGTCGATCTGGCGCTTCTCGATCTGTGGAAATCCCTGCGCGTGCAGCTGCTGCGCGATGTCCGCCGAGGTTACCGAGCCGAACAGCTTGTCTTCCTCGCCGACGCGCGCAGAGAAGGTGAGCGAGACCTGCTCGAGGCGGTTCGCGAGCTCCTGGGCGTGGCCACGGCGCTCGTTCTCCGCCGCCTCCAGATGCGCCTTCTCGCGCTCGATGCGCTTGCGATTGCCCGGCGTCGCTTCGTACGCGAGTCCGCGGGGGAGAAGAAAGTTCCTGCCATAGCCGGGAGACACCATCACGATGTCGCCGGGCTGGCCGAGGTTGTCGATCGCCTGCTTGAGAATCACTTCCATCGGAGTGCTCCTAGTTAGTAGCGCCGGGGCCTGCGGGCGAATTCGCCGTCCGCACACGTCGCCGCCAATCGATCCACGTATCGGTGACTCCCAGCCCGACTGCGAGCGGGAGCGACACCGGCAACAATACCACTGCGACTGCGCTTGCCGCCAGCTGCGATGCGAGCGTCGGCTGGGGGTAGAACCAGGCGATCACTCCAAAGCCGCGGAGCGCGTAGAGCGCGCCGAAGAACACCACGAGGTTCGCCCCGACGACGTGGAGCGAGTCGAGCGCGGGAAGAACCGAAATCGCCATCCCGGCGACCAACGCCCAGATCAGCTCATCGCTGAACCGGAAGAAGCGAAATGGCGCCATCGCCGCGCCGAGTCGCGCGCGGCTCATACGGTGGTACAGCGCCCACGCCAGCGCGCATGCCGCCAGCGACTCGAGCGCGAGCAGCGCCGGATACAACGGTGCTGCAAAGCTCGCCGACGCGCGCTGCAGCTCGATCGCCCTGTCGCCCGCCCACTCCCGCACCGCGGGAGCCAAGTCGGCGCCGGGGAAACCGCGAGCCCATTGCGCGAGCGTCGCCGAATTCCGCAGCTGAAACTCGTTCGCAAACACATCTTCGATCCGTCCGGCCGCGTGCGGCGCGAACGCCATTCCGATCATCGCGATCAGCGCCGCGATTCCGACAGCCGCGAGCGCGCGTCCGAGAAACTGGCGCCGCCACCCGAGAATGCAAACGAGGCCGAGCGAGCCGGCGACGAGCACTCCCCATGATCGGGCGAGATCCGTGTACGCCTCGCTTCCCGGCCGCGAAGGAATCGCCAGGAGAAGTCCCGCGAGCGCTGTCCATGCGAGCGCGAGCGCGGAGGAACCTCCCCTGCGCCACCCCGCGATGAAGCAGGCAGCGAGCGCGGGCACCAGCAACAACAACGTATCGACGACAGGTGCGGCAGCCCTTACGACCGGTGCGTGCGAGAGCAGGAGGAACGCCAACAGCGCGATCACGATGCGCGTCCAACCCTGCTCCCGCGGCGGAGCCGCGAGGGCGTCGCTCATACTATGCCTGGTGACCCCGGATGTACGGCACGAGCGCGAGGTAGCGCGCACGCTTGATCGCGGTCGACAGCTGGCGCTGGTGGCGCGCGCAGACGCCGCTCAGACGACTCGGCAGGATCTTGCCGGTGTCGGTGAGGAAGCGTCCAAGGGTACGATCATCCTTGTAGTCGATGAAGCGCACGCGGGTTTCGCAGAATGGGCAGCTCTTCTGTGGACGTCGCATGCTAATCCTCGTCGTCGTCGTCGTCACTCGCGCGCCCGCGTCCAGCGGCGATCTCTTCCTCGGTCATCGGCGGCGCGCCGACTTCGTGCTCGTGCAGCGTGATGAGATAGCGAACGACGCTCTCGTCCAGCTTGAGAGCGCGCTCGTACTCCGGCAGCGTGGCCGCTTCGGCGTCGAAGTGCGCGATGGCGTAGTGTCCCGTCTCGCGACGGCCGATGGGATACGCCAGCTGGCGCTTTCCCCAGTGCTCGACGGCGACTTCGCCGGCGCCGAGCAGCGCGTGCACGCGCGTGAGCGTGTCGGTGATGGCCTGATCTTCGAGAGCGGCATCGAAGATGTAGACCACCTCATACTTGCGAGGCATTGCTGTAA
>JALYSW010000046.1 GCA_030854615.1 Gemmatimonadota bacterium | reverse complement strand
GGTTCGCATCGTTCGAAGGTGAGCTCAGCTACCGGATGCGCGATCTTCGCATCACGGCAAACGAATCAGTCGGCTTCGCGCACAGCCTCTATCACATTGGAGGGAAGAAGACCGATGGCGAGCAGGTCGACATGTGGACGCGGCAGACGATATGCTTCGCGAACGTGGGGAGCGAGTGGAAGATCACTCACGCGCATACGTCGGTGCCGATGACGATGGACCAGGAGCATCGCGCCGTGGTCGATCTCAAGCCGTAGAATCCCGGTCCTCCCGGTCGAAATGGCACTCGTTGCCCCGGACCGGCGTTCGTCGGACTCGTGACCGCCTTCATCTGGAGACCCTGATGCAACCTCCCTTCCTGACGGTGTCACTGATCGCGATCTCTCTCACACTCGGATGCGCGGCCGCGCGACCGCCCGCCACATCCCCGATGCCAATTGCCGCATCCATCCGACACGATGTCACGCGTCTGGACGGCCGTCGCATCTCCGCGGATTCCCTCGAGCGCATCGTGACGCACGCGATGTCGGTCGCGCGCGTACCGGGCCTCGCGCTCGCCGTCATCAATCGCGGTGAGGTCGTGTACATGGCGGGGTTTGGCTACCGGAACGTCGAGAAGCAGCTGCCGCTCACCGACACCACGGTCATGTACGCGGCGTCACTCACCAAGGCGATGTTCGCGTATCTCGTCATGCAGCTCGTCGACGACGGCACGATCGCACTCGACACGCCCATCGCGAAGTATCTGCCGAAGCCGCTGCCGTCGTACGAGAAGTATGCCGATCTCGCCGATGATCCGCGCTGGGAGCGCATTACGCCACGCATGCTCCTCACGCACTCGAGCGGATTGCCGAACTGGCGCTTCCTCACCCCCGACCAGAAGCTGCATCTACAGTTCGATCCCGGCGCGCACTTCGGATACTCTGGCGAAGGGATCAATCTCCTCCAGTTCGTCATCGAGGAGCACACGGGCAAGCAGGTCGGCGACATGATGCAGACGCGCGTCTTCGACCGGTTGGGCATGACGCGCACCGGCATGGTCTGGCGTCCCGCATTTGCGTCCGAATACGCACTCGGCTACGACACCGCAGGCAAGGTAGTCGGACACAATCTACGAAGCTCGGCCCGCGCCGCGGGCTCAGCGGACACCGACATCGCGGACATGGCGCGCTTCGTTTGCGGCGTGTTGCGTGGCGATGGGTTGAGTGACGCGAGCCGCCGGGCGATGTGGTCGCCACAGCTCCGCATCCGTACCAAGGCGGAATTCCCGTCGCCGCAGTTCGATACCACGACGCGCGACGATGCGATCCAGCTGTCCTACGCGCTCGGCTGGGGAACCTTCGTCTCGCCATACGGGCGCGCGTTCTTCAAGGAGGGGCACGACGACCAGAGCTGGCGCAACTACATGGTCGCCTTCAGCGAACCGAGGTCCGCGATCATCATACTGAGCACCAGCGCCAAAGCCGAGCCAATGTTTCCGGGGTTGCTCGCCGAGATCCTCGGCGACACGTATTCCCCGGCGCAGTGGATGGGGTACGTGCCGTAGCCGCCCTCCAGGCTGGCTGCACGGATAGCCCATCACGGGCCGAGTGTCGCGGGTGGCGCAATCGGCCGGTAGGCGTAACTTCGGGGTGCGTTCATCCTATGCGGGCGCACCCCCCCCCGATCCAGGAAAGTCATGTCCGAGGGCGACATCGCACGACGACGGTTTCTTCGACAGTCCGCAGGCACCGTCAGCGCGATCTGGATCACCGCCGCACTCGGCGAGCTTGGCACCCTCTCCGCGATCTCGTGCGCGCCTGCGAAGGCGAAGACGAGCTGGCAGACCTTCAGCGCTGCCGACGCTGCCGACGTCGAAGCGATCGCCGCGCAGATCATCCCGAGCGATGAGACGCCAGGCGCGCGTGAGGCGCACGTGATCGACTTCATCGACCGCGCGCTGAACGGCTTTGCAAAGGAGCAGCGGCCGCTCTTCACACAGGGGCTCGCAGATCTTCGACTGCGCGTGAGCGCGGCGCACCCTAAATCGGAGTCGTTCACCGCCCTCGATGAGCAGCAGCAAATCGCGATTCTACATGCGCTGGAGCAGTCGAAGTCAGACTTCTTCACCGCGATGTTGGCCGCCACCGCGGCCGGCATGTTCGCGAATCCCGACTACGGTGGCAATCGCGACAAGATCGGCTGGAAGCTCATCGGCTTCGAGGATCGCTTCTTCTGGCAACCGCCCTTCGGCTACTACGACCGCGACGACGCGACGCATGCGTAAGTCGCTGCTCGATACACCGCCGAGCACGGTGTTCGCGCCGAGCGACGAAGTGGACTTCGTCATCGTCGGCGCGGGGTCCGCTGGCGGAGTGATGGCGCGCGAGCTCTCGCAGTGCGGCTTTCGTGTGGTGGTGCTCGAGCAGGGGCCGTATCTGCGCGCCGCCGACTTTCGCCACGACGAGCTGGCGATCGGACAGCTCGCCGCGCTTACGAACGACTTTCACAGCCAGCCGAACACTTTTCGCACGTCCGAGAAGGACGTCGCGAAGAAGAAGGAAGTGATCAAGTACGGACGCATCGTCGGCGGCGGCTCAGTGCACTTCACCGCGAACTACTGGCGCTTCCACGAGATCGATTTCATCGAGCGCAGTCGCAAGGGCGCGATCGAGGGATCGAGCTTCGCCGACTGGCCCATCACCTACGCGGACCTCGAACCCTACTATACGAAGATCGAGTGGGAGATCGGAGTTTCTGGAGTTGCGGGCGCCAACCCATTCGACCCGCCGCGCACGAAGGGGTATCCGCTGCCGCCGCTGCCGATCAAGCCCGCGGGGGTGCTGGCCGAGCGTGCGGCGAAGAAGATGGGATGGCATGCATTCCCTTCGCCGATGGCGATCATCTCGCAACCGTATCGCGGGCGCAGCGCATGTGTGAACTGCGGGTTCTGCGAGACGTACGGCTGCGAGATGAACGCGAAGTCGAGCACGCTCGCTACGATGATCCCCGAGGCCGAGAAGACCGGCAACTGCGAGATCCGCCCGCTGAGCTACGTTCACCGCGTCGAGACCAATGCCGCGGGCCGCGCGACCGGCGTCACCTACTTCGACGTCAATAAGAAGGAGATATTCCAGCGTGCGAAGTCGGTGGTGCTGTGCGCGAATGGGGCCGAGACGCCAAAGCTGCTGCTGATGTCGGACTCGAGCCGCTTTCCGAATGGTCTCGCGAACTCGAGCGGATACGTCGGCAAGAATCTCATGTTCAACGGCGGCGCGTTCGCGGGCGGCGCGTTCGAGCACGAGATCAACGGCTTCAAGGGCGTGGTGACATCACGCGTCATCCAGGACACGTACGAGCTCGATCCGAAGGTCGGCCTCTCCGGCGGCGGCGGCTTCGACTTCCGCCACGATCTCTCGCCGATCTCCTTCGCGCTCGGCGGCTTGCCGAGCGATGCGCCGAAGTGGGGGGCTGAGTACAAGCGAATGCTGCAGGAGTACTTCACTCGGTCGGTGTACGTGCTCGCGCACGCGACGTCGCTCCCGGTCGAGACGAACTCGATCACCCTTGATCCGACGCAGAAAGATGCGTGGGGGCTGCCGGCGATCCGGATGACGTTCGCCGAGCATCCGAACGACGTGAAGCTGAACGAGTACATGCAGGATCGCGCGATAGAGTTGCTCGATGCGGCGGGCGCAAAGAAGAGCTGGCGCTTCAGCCGCGATCCGTGGTTCCCGCAGGTCCATCTGCTCGGCACGGCGCGAATGGGGAACGACCCGAAGACGTCGGTGGTGGACAAGCATCATCGCGCGCACGACGTGCCGAATCTCATCATCGTGGATGGGAGCAGCTTCGTGACGTCCGGTCGTGGACAGCCGACGATGACGATCCAGGCGCTTGCGTTCCGCGCGGCGGACCACGCGGCGCGAGCGGCGAAGGGCGCAGCATTGAGCTGAGCGCGATCGTGGAAAGCTCGTGATCGCGATGGTGGACGTTACGGCTACCGTTGGGCTCCGGACACTTTTTGCGAGGATGTTGCCATGCAGTACCTTCGAGGAGTTTTGCGCGCCACTCTTGCCGTCTCGCTTGCGACCGCGGCAGTTCTCCCGTCATCGGCACAGGCGCAGAAGCGCAAAGCGCGCGCGCCGGCGACGACCGTGGCGAACCAGGATTTCCCCGATACGACGTCGCTCGCGGCGCTGCACTACCGGTACATCGGGCCTGAGGGAAATCGCACGGATGCGATCGCCGGAGTGAAGGGCGATCCGAACGTCTATTATGTCGGCGCGGCGAGCGGTGGAGTGTGGAAGACGATCGACGCCGGCGCGCACTGGTCTCCGATGTTCGATGGACAGCCCGTCTCGTCGATCGGTGCAATTGCCGTCGCGCCGTCCGATCCGAACGTGGTGTGGGTCGGCACAGGCGAATCGTTCATCCGCAGCCACATCTCCATCGGCTTTGGCATGTACCGGTCAACGGACGCGGGGAAGAGCTGGTCGCACGTCGGCCTCGAGAACAGTGGGCGCATCGCGCGCATCGCCGTCGATCCCACGGATCCGGATCGCGCGCTCGTTGCGGCGCTCGGTCATGCGTATGGGCCGCAGCAGGAGCGCGGCATCTTTCGCACGACCGACGGCGGGAAAACGTGGCAGCGCGTGTTGTTCGTCAACGACTCGACCGGCGGTATTGATGTGGTGCTCGATCCGTCGAATCCGCGAACGGTGTACGCGGCGATGTGGCAGATCGAGATCCACACGTGGGGGCGCAAGAGCGGCGGCGCCGGAAGCAGTATCTGGAAGTCGACAGATGGCGGGATCACGTGGACGAGACTGCGCAACGGTCTTCCGGGACGCCCCTTCGGGAAGGTCGGTCTCGCGATCAGCGCCGCGATGCCCGAGCGTATCTACGCCGAGGTGGAGACGGGCGACGGCGTGCCGCGCGAGGGGCAGGAGTCGGACTCCGGACGTCTCTTTCGTTCCGACGACGCGGGGAAGAGCTGGCAGCTGATCAACTACGATTTGCAGCCGGCCGGACGCACCGCGTACTACGATCGCATGGGTGTCGAGCCCGACAATCCGAACGAGGCGTACTTCCTTGCGGCCGCGTTCACGAAGACGCTCGATGGAGGCAAGACCATGATCGACCCGCCGCGGGAGCAGGTGCCGCGCGGCGATCATCACGACATCTGGTTCGATCCATCGAATGGCGATCGATTCGCCGTCGCACACGACGGCGGGCTCGGAATCACGACGACGCGCGGCAGGACGTGGAATCGCATCCAGCTGCCCATCGCACAGATGTATCACGTGACGGTCGACAACCGCGTGCCCTACTTCGTCTACGGCAACAAGCAGGACGGCGAGTCGGCGATGGGTCCGAGCAATGCGAAGCAGGGATTCTTCGGTACGGATGTGGGCATCGGGCGCGGCGAGTGGCGCTCAGTGGGCGGCGGTGAGAGCGGCTGGGCGACGCCCGATACCGTCGACGACAATCTTGTGTGGTCGAGCGCATCGGGGAGCGGCTCGGTGGGTGGCATCGTCACGAAGTACGATATGCGCACGCGGAACATCCGCGAGGTGGAGATCTGGCCGCAGGCGACGACGGGCACGCCGGCCGACAGCGTACGATATCGCTTTCAGTGGACCTTCCCGCTCACGATCTCACCCTTTGATCACAACACGGTGTTCGTGGGAAGCCAATTCGTGCATCGCACGACGGATGGCGGCAATAGTTGGCAGGTGATCAGTCCGGACCTCACGCGCAACGACAAGTCGAAGCAGAAGATCTCGGGCGGACTCACACCGGACAACATCGGCGTCGAGTACGGCGACGTCGTGTTCGCGATCGCGGAATCGCCGCTGGCCAAGGGGGAGATCTGGGCGGGGACGAACGACGGTATCGTACAGCTGACTCGTGATGGCGGAAAGAGCTGGACGAATGTGACGGCCGCGATGCCCGGGATGCTCACGTGGGGCACGGTGTCGAGCATTCAGCCGTCGCGGTTCGTAGACGGCACGGCGTACGTGACCGTCGACGGACATCAGGAGAACAACCGCGATCCATGGGTCTACAAAACGACGGACTTTGGGAAGAGCTGGGCGCTGATCGTGAAAGGGATTCCGAAGTCGCCGCTCTCGTACGCGC
>JALYSW010000002.1 GCA_030854615.1 Gemmatimonadota bacterium | reverse complement strand
TACACGAAAGACAACGTGACGCTCAGCGCGAGCACCGATTGGACCGTCCCCTGATGAGCGCGTAACCGCGGGTTGCACCGCATGTTACGCCGGGATAAGTTAACGAGCCGGAGCTTCCCCCTCCGGCTCGTGGCACGAGCGGGGATTGCGGTGTCAGCGGCATCGCGCGGGGATGGATGCAAATACTGCCGGACTGGCTGAAAGCTGGATATCTCCGCCTCGTCGAACCGGTGGCGGAGCGGCTGGTTCGCTACGATGTGCATCCGAACACGATTACGACGGTCGGCACGCTGTGCACCATGGCCGGCGGGGTGCTCTACGCGGTGGGCCACATCAGGCTCGGTGGCTGGCTGCTCGGGGTAACGGCGCTCTTCGACGTGCTGGACGGGATGGTGGCGCGTCGGACCGAGCGGACCTCTGTGTTCGGCGCGTTTTACGATTCGACGCTCGATCGGGTCGCCGATGGGTTCGTGTTGGGCGGGCTCGCCGTGTTTTTTGCGACGCGTCCGGAGTGGTGGGGCGTGCCGATGGTGGGCGTCTGTGTGCTCGGGCTGTTGGGCTCATATCTGACGTCGTACACGCGGGCACGTGCGGAAGCGTTGGGGCTCGATGCGCGGGTGGGGATTCTACAGCGTCCCGAGCGCGTAGTGCTGCTGTCGGCACCGCAGGCGTTTTTCGGGTTGGCGTTTCATGGGTTGGTTCTGATCGCAATCATCGTTCTGTTGACCGTTACCGCGTGGATCACCGCGGCGCAGCGCGTCAGGGCCGTGTACCAGGGGTTGCAGACGGAGCCCGGGGTGCCGGTACGCGCGCTGCACGACACCACACGAGCGCGACCTCTCGGGGCACGCTCGCGGCGGCGGTTTAGCGCGAAAGGAGAATAAGTCGTGCAGGGTACGACCTCGGGGAGCGGGCGCCCCACGGGCGACAAGCCCGCAATTCGTCCGGCTGCCGGCCGCCTGGGTGTGCTCACCCCGGGACTTGGCGCAGTGGCAACCACGTTCATGGCCGGTGTCGAAAGCATCCGTAAGGGGCACTCGAAGCCGATCGGCTCACTCACCCAGATGGCGACGATCCGGCTCGGCAAGCGCACGGAACAGCGTTCGCCGCTGATCAAGGACTTCGTTCCGCTCTCGAAGCTCGACGACATCGTCTTCGGCGCCTGGGATCCGATTCCGGACGACGCGCTCACCGCGGCTCGGAAAGCGGGCGTGCTCGAGGAGAAGGATCTCGCCCCGATCGCCGACTTCCTCTCGTCGATCAAGCCGATGCCGGCGGTGTTCGACAACAAATACGTCACACGCATCCACGGCACGAACGTCAAGACGGGGAAGACGAAGCGCGATCTGGCTGAGCAGCTGCGGCAGGACATTCGCGACTTCAAGACGAAGCACAAGCTCGATCGCGTCGTGATCGTATGGTGCGCGTCCACCGAGATCTTCATCAAGGCCGGCCCGCAGCACGCGACGATCGAGCAGTTCGAGAAGGCGATGGAGCGGAATGATGATGCGATCTCGCCGGCGATGCTCTACGCCTACGCCGCAATCATGGAGGGGGTGCCGTACGCGAACGGCGCTCCGAATCTCGCCCTCGACACGCCCGCCCTGATCCAGCTCGCGAACGACAAGGGCGTCCCGATCATGGGGAAGGACTTCAAGACGGGACAGACGTGGATGAAGACCGTCATCGCGCCCGGGCTCAAGGCGCGCATGCTCGGCCTCGCGGGGTGGTATTCCACGAACATCCTCGGTAATCGCGATGGCGAAGTCCTCGACGATCCGGCGTCGTTCAAGACGAAAGAAGAGTCGAAGCTCAGCGTGCTCCACGACATTTTGCAGCCCGAGACCTATCCCGACCTGTACAAGGATTTCACGCACGTGGTACGGATCAACTACTACCCGCCGCGCGGAGACAACAAGGAAGGGTGGGACAATATCGACATCGTCGGCTGGATGGGCTATCCGATGCAGATCAAGATCAATTTTCTGTGCCGCGACTCCATTCTCGCCGCGCCGATCGTTCTCGATCTCGCACTCTTCATGGATTTCGCACATCGGGCGGGGATGAAGGGAATCCAGGAATGGCTCTCCTTCTACTTCAAGAGCCCGATGGCCGCAGCCGGCTTGCATCCGGAGCACGATCTGTTCATTCAGCAAACGAAGCTGAAAAACACGCTGCGCCACTACATGGGCGAGGATCAGATCACGCATCTCGGCGTGGAATACTACGCGTCGTGAGAAATGCGCTCGTATTCGCGCTCGCCCTGGGGTCGCTCGCCGCATGCGGCCCCAAGGCGGCGGGAACGGCGACCACGGAGTATCGTGCGTTCACCGAGCACTATGCGTTCAACGTCTCGAGCGATCCGTCGCCGCCGTACGCGCGCGAGAAGACGGTCTTTCACATTCGCGTGCGTGACAAGAACACCTCGCAGCCGATCGAGGGCGGCGAGGGAATTCTCTACGGCAACACGGAAGACGGAAGCGGCAAGGTGTGGGACAGCTTCACGCCGGGGCAGGCCCCCGGTACGTACACGGCGACGATGTCCTTCGTCGTCGCGAACAACTGGGCGCTCGCGCTGCAATTCCGAAAGGATTCGACGCAGGCGCTCGAGAAGGTCGACACGTGGTATCAGCAGGTCCACCCCGAACGACCGGCCACTCACTGACCTGATGCAACACTTTCATCGAACACATCTCGGCATCGACGACGTGCTGGCACTCGCGGAGAGCTTCTTCCCGACGCTCGGCCTCTCGAACGCACCGCCGACGCCTCGCACACGCACGTTCTCCGGTGAGCTCGGAACCGTGCAAATCAGTGTGAAGTCGGACGGCGGCCATTACACGTTCATCGAAGCCGTCACCGATCAGGAGGGGGAGAGCCGGCTCGATCGCAACGTGAAGCGCTTTTTCGTGCTCGTGCATCGTGAGGCGGATCCCGCGCACAAGCTCGCGGCGGCCTACTGATGGCAACCAGCTCCGTTTCTCGCGCGCGATCGCGGCCGTCGGATGCGCTGACGCTCGAGCAGAAAGTCGAGCTCTACTACTGGATGCGTCTCACGCGGTCGCTCGAGGAGCGGCTGGTGAATCTCTACCGGCAGACGAAGGTCGTCGGGGGGCTTTTTCGCTCGCTCGGGCAGGAGGCGGACGCAGTCGGCAGTGCCTTCGCGCTCGATCGCTCGCAGGGCGACATTCTCAGCCCGCTCATCCGCAATCTCGGCTCGATGCTCGTGCAGCGTGCGGAGCCGCTCGAGATCATCCGCCAGTACATGGCCAAGGGCGACTCACCGACGCGCGGACGCGAGCTGAACATCCACTTCGGCGACACCGTGCGCGGTTTCGTCGGACAGATCTCGCATCTGGGCGACATGGTGCCAGTGATGGCGGGGATCACCCTGTCGTTCAAGCTGCGGAACGAGAAGCGCGTCGGCATGGTGTACGTTGGCGACGGCGCGACATCGACGGGCGCATTCCACGAGGGGATCAACTTCGCGGCGGTGCAGCGCTGTCCGCTCGTCGTGATCGTCGAGAACAACGGCTACGCCTACTCGACGCCGAACACGAAGCAGAGCGCGGTGAAGGAGTTCAAGGACAAGGCGATGGCGTATGGCATTCCGGGCATTCGCGCGGACGGCAACGACGTGCTCGCGACGTACGACGTCACGCGCGAGGCGGTCGATCGCGCGCGACGCGGCGAGGGCGTCACGCTGATCGAGCTCATGACGTACCGCCGCAAGGGGCACGCCGAGCACGATAATCAGTCGTATGTGCCCGAGGGGGAGATCGCGCGCTGGGAAAAGGAAAACGATCCGATCGACCGCTACGTGCGCGTGCTGCTCGAGGAGCTGCAGGTGGAGAAGAAGGAGCTCGACGCGATCGATGCGCGCGTGGTCGCCGAGATCGACGCGGCGACGGATCTCGCCGAGCAGTCGCCCGCGGCCGAACCGACGGATGCGCTGCGTGGTGTGTACGCGGAGCCCGCGTCGGTGGAACCACTCTGGTATCGCGCGGGGGTCCGCTCCGCGGTCGAGAAGAACGAGCGCGCAGCGGGATGGGGAACGTTCAATGGCTGAGATCACGTATCTGGAAGCGATTCGCGAAGCGCTCTTCGAGGAGATGGAGCGCGACAGCAACGTCTTCTGCATGGGCGAGGACATCGGCGCGTACGGCGGCGCGTTCAAGGTCACCGACGGGCTGCTGGCGAAGTACGGCGAGAATCGCGTGATCGACACGCCGATTTCCGAGGCGGGCTTCGTCGGGGCGGCGGCCGGTGCGTCGCACATGGGAATGCGCCCGGTGGTCGAGTTGCAGTTCATCGATTTCATCTCGTGTGCCTACGACATGCTGACGAACTACATCGCGACGGCGCGCTACCGTGCGTTCCTTCCGTGCCCATTGGTGGTGCGTGGACCGTCGGGTGGCTACGTCCGCGGCGGCCCTTTCCACTCGCAGAATCCCGAGGCGGCATTCCTGCACACGCCGGGGCTCAAGATCGTGTATCCGGCCACTGCGTCGGATGCAAAGGGATTGCTGAAGGCGGCGATCCGCGACGACGATCCCGTGCTCTTCTTCGAGCACAAGTATCTCTATCGTCGCATCAAGGAAGAGATGCCGTCGGGCGATCACGTCGTGCCGATCGGCAAGGCGCGGATCGCGCGCGAAGGGAAGGATCTCTCGATCATCACGTACGCGGCGACGGTCTGGAAGGCGCTCGAAGCCGCGGAGCAGCTCGAGAAGGAGGACGGGTTGTCGGTAGAGGTGCTCGATCTGCGCACACTGCTGCCGATGGATGACGAGGCGATCGTTGCGACGGTGAAGAAGACGAACCGCGTGCTGATCCTGCACGAGGACACGCGCACGGGCGGCGTGGCCGGCGAGATTGCGGCGCGCATCAACGAGCACGCCTTCGAGTGGCTGGACGCGCCGATTCTTCGCGTCACCGCCGCGGATGTGCCGCTGCCATTCGCGCCGCCGCTCGAGGACTACGTGTTGCCGCAGGTGGCGGATATCGTTGCGGTCGCAAGACGGCTGGCCGCGTATTGAGCGTGGCTACGCTCGAGGACGACGGGGAGACGCCGCCGAGCAGATGGCGATACGTGGTGGCGCTGCCATTAGCGGTCGTGGGCTACTTCTCCGGCGGCATGATCGGAGTGTTCGTGGCGAAATTGGTGGGGAGCTTCAAGAGCTGTGTACCGGCCGAGGGCTTTCCGGCGTGTAACTTTGAACCGTACTTGCAGGTCGGCTCACTGGCGGGGTTGTTGCTGCTGCCGGGCATTCTGGTGTTGCGGCTCTGGCAGAGCAACGCCGCGAATCGAACTTCACAGAGAGGGTGATCCGTGGCTCGGATGGATGTGATCATGCCGCAGATGGGCGAGTCGATTGCCGAGGGAACGCTCTCGCGCTGGCTCAAGGCGGTTGGGGATGAGGTGAAGCGCGACGAGCCGATCTTCGAGATCTCCACGGACAAGGTGGACGCGGAGATTCCGGCGCCGGCCGCGGGGATTCTCGCCGAGATACTGGTGGTGCAGGGGCAGACGGTGGCCGTGCAGACGGTGGTCGCTCGGCTGGAGACGGACAAGGCGGCGTACGCGGCGGGCGCGGGTGCGGCGGCGGGTCCGGCGGCGGGTTTAGCGTCGGGTTTGGCGCCGGTTTCGGCTGGGGGCCCCCCCCCGAAAAGCGAAGGTAGCGCCGTTTCGGCTCCTCCCTCGCACCAATCCGCCTCCGCCCAAACCACTCCCGCCCCCTCGGGCAACGGCAACTCGTTCGAGGAGCGCGTCCGCACCCGCTCCTCTCCGCTCGTTCGCAAGATCGCCGCCGAGCATGGCCTCGAGATCACCGCGATGCAGGGCAGCGGGATCGCCGGCCGCGTCACGAAGAAGGATCTCCTCCCGTACCTCGCCGGCGGCGCCAAGCAGGGCTCGGCTCCGTCGCGCCCGTCCGCGCCGCCGCCATCGATGCACGCGCCCGCGGGCGTCGAGTCGCACGGGCCCGCTCCCGAGCCATGGGCCGGAGATCTCGTCGAGCCCATGACCCCGATGCGCCAACGCATCGCGCAGCACATGGTCCAGTCGCGCCGCACCGCCGCGCACGTCACCTCCTTCTTCGAGGTCGACCTCACTCGCGTGTCGCGCATCCGTGCGAAGCAGCGCGCGGCGATCGAGGCCTCCACGGGCTACAAGCTCAGCTACCTTCCCTTCATCATCAGCGCCGTCGTCGACGGGCTCAAGAAGTTTCCCATCATGAACGCGGCGGTGAGTGGCAACAACATCATCTACCGCAAGCAATACAACATCGGTATCGCCGTCGCGCTCGACTGGGGACTCCTCGTTCCGGTCATCAAGAAGGCGGACGATCTCTCGCTCTCCGGCCTGACGCGTGCAATCAACGACCTCGCGTCGCGCGCACGCGCGAAGAAGCTCGACCCGCGCGAGGTGCAGGATGGCACCTTCACCATTACGAACCCCGGCATCTTCGGCTCCGTGATGGGAACGCCGATCATCAGTCAGCCGCAGGTTGCGATTCTCGGGATCGGCGTGATCGAGAAGCGGCCGAAGGTCATCACTGGCGCCGATGGCGAGGACACGATCGCCATTCGCACCTGCGCGTTCTTCTCGATCTCCTTCGATCACCGCATCATCGACGGTGCCGTCGCGGACGAGTTTCTCGCCTACGTCAAGAAGTCACTCGAGGGCTTTCCAGAATCGGGGAGCTGACCGTGCCGCGGTGGCTCACGTTGCAACGATCCATCGTGCCGTCGGGCGACAGGAAAAAGTTCATGGAGCGGCTCCAGCTCCGCCGTGCATACTACGAGCAGGCCAAGTGCGGCTTCTGGGTGTTCGAGGAAAGCGGGCTCCCGGGCGCACTGATCGAGTTCGTCGAAGCCCCTGATCGCGAGACGCTGCAGGGTGCGCTCGCCGGTGCGCCCGACCACATTGTGGATGCGGCGCGAATCTATCGCGAAGTGGAGAGCTCCTGATGCCCGTGCGCACGATCGAGATCGCAGGCCACAGATGGGAAGTGTCGTCGTCGGGACGCGTCACTGCGAACAATCGCGATGAGTTCTCACTGGTCTTCGCGCGACGCGATGTCACGCCGCACGAGATCCGCGTGACGCGCTACTCGCCGGTCGGCGCTCGATGGCGTGAGCAGTCGTTCACGGAGCTCGGCGGCGATGATCTCGCGCGACTCTTCGCGCAGTCGCAGGCGGGAAGCACGTCGCCCGAGCGCGGCTACCTCGCGTGAGCAATGCTGGTGACGGTCGCGTCACGCTCCGGGAGCGGTTCGTGGACCTCCACATGCACTCGACCGCGTCCGATGGCTCCGTCGCTCCCGCTGGTGTCGTTGCCGCCGCGCACCAGGCCGGCCTCACCGCAATTGCCCTCACCGATCACGACACCGTCGACGGCATAGCCGCTGCGCAAGCCGCCGGCGCTTCGCTCGGCGTACGCGTCGTCGCCGGCGTGGAGCTGAGCGCGGTGGATGATGGCGATGAGATTCACGTGCTCGGCCTGCATCTCACGCATCCCGAGCACATCGCCGCCGCGTTGCTCGATCTCAGAGAAGCGCGACGCGACCGCGCGAAGACAACGGTCGAGAAGCTCAATTCCCTCGGCATTCCGGTCACGCTGGAAGCGGTGTTCGCCGCCGCAGGCGACGGTGCCGTCGGGCGTCCGCACATCGCGCGGGCCATGGTTGCCGGAGGCTGGGCGCGCGACTTTCGAGACGCGTTCGACCGCTATCTCGGCAACGGTCGTCCCGCGTGCGTCGAGAAGCGCACCGTCACCTTCGAGGAAGCGGCGCGCCTCATCCACGACGCGGGCGGGCTCGCGGTGTATGCGCATCCCGGCGGCGACGCATCGCGCGCCGATGTGGAGGAGCTCGCAGCGCTCGGACTCGATGCCGTCGAAGTTCGCCATCCGAGCCATACCGCCGATGAGGTCGTCCGCCTTGCTGCGATCGCCGACGAGCTCGGGCTCGTTCCGAGCGGAGGGTCGGACTGGCATGGCGCCGCCGAAGGCTATCGCGCACTCGGCAGCATGAAGGTGAGCATCGACTGGCTCGTGCGACAGGATGAGCGCGTCCGCCAACGCATGGAGCAACCCGCATGAGCGATACACTTCCCGCGATCGGCAGCAGGGCTCCCGACTTCATGGCGACCGCGAGCGATGGCTCGCCGGTGTCGTTGCGCGAGCTGCTCGGGAGCGGCGCCGTTGTGCTGTTCTTTTATCCGGGGGATGACACCCCCGGCTGCAATCGGCAGCTCTCCGCAGTGCGCGACGATCTCGCTGCCTTCAACGCGGCGGGGATTCAACCATTCGGCGTCAACCCTGCCGGAATCGAGAGCCACGCAAAGTATGCGGAGAAGTTCGGGTTCAACTTCCCGCTCCTCACCGATCCCGATCGCGAGATCGCCAGCGCATACGGAGCGCTGAAGGAAAATGGAAAGAGCATTCAGCGCTCCGTGCTCGGCATCGCGCGCGACGGCACGATCCGCTTCGCCGTGCGCGGCGCACCGCCGCCGGACGAAGTGATCGCCGCGCTCGGGGAGTAGCATGGAGCTCGCTGGACGCGTCGCGCTCGTCACCGGCGCGGGGCGCCGGGTGGGACGCGCGATTGCTCTCGCGCTTGCGACGAGGGAGATGCGCGTCGCCGTGCACTACAATGCGTCCGCGAAAGAGGCGGACGAGACGGTTCGGCTCGCGCTCGCCGCCGGCGCGAAGGACGCCTGGTCCGTCTCCGCGGACCTCCGCGACGTTGCTGCGATAACGAAGCTCATCGACGAGGTCGCGGCGCACGGCCTCTCGCTCGACGTGCTCGTGAACTCCGCCGCAGAGATGAAGCGCACGCCGTTCGACTCCGTGACGCCGGAGCAGTGGGACGATATCATGTCGCTCAACATGCGCTCGCCCTTCTTCTGCTCCCAGGCAGCGGCACGACACATGACCGGCGGCGGAGCGATCGTGAACATCGCCGACCTGGCCGCACTGGAGACCTGGCCCGAGTATATCCCGCACGGCATCTCGAAGGCGGGCGTCATGCAGATGACTCGCGCACTCGCGCGGAAGCTGGCGCCGAAGATTCGGGTGAACGCTGTCGTACCCGGAGCCGTCCTCCTCCCTGAGCACTGGACGAAGGAGGATGCCGACAGGCTCATTCGGACGACGCCGCTGGCGCGTCTCGGCGCGCCGGAAGATGTCGCGCACGCGGTGCTCTATCTGCTGGAGTCCGATTACGTCACCGGCGATGCAGTAATCGTCGACGGCGGCCGGCACCTGCGCTGAACGCAGCGATGCTCCCCCCGGATCCGCCGCAGCGCTATGGCACGATCGTCATCGTCGGCGGCGGTTGCTACGGCTCGTACTATCTGCGGCAGCTCGGGCGCGCCGCCCGCGCGGGCGCTCTGACTGCGGAGCGGGTGGTGATCGTCGATCGCGATGCGCTGTGCAAGGTGAGCGCGGAGCTCCGCGCGGACGATCCGTTCGAGGTCGAGCTGGCCGTCGCCGAGTGGACCCCGTTCTTCGATGCCTATCTGAGCGATGCCGTCGCGAAATTGCGGAATGTCGCTCCGCACGCGACCGATGACCCCGATGCGATCGTCCCCTCGCCGCTGATGCCGCACCTCATGTACGAATGGCTCGAGCGTCGAGCGCGCGAACGCTGGCCCGGTCGTTTGGTCGAGATGCGTCCGGTCGATGCGCCATCCGGAATTCCGTGGCAGCGCCGCGACGGGGACGGCACGCAGTATGTGAGCTTCGCAGAGTGGATCTGTCCGGTGAATTGCGTCGAGCCCGCGATCTGTCCGGCAACCCGCGGAACGCGCAGCTGGAGCATGCCGCCGGCCATCGTCGCGGCCACGACCGAGGCGCGCCGGAACGGGCGGAACCTTGCGGGGCCTGTCATCTTTCATTGTCAGCATCGCGCGTACGGCGTCGGCATGTTCGACACGAGTGCTGTCGTCGCGGGTGACCTGCTGGTCGAGCGTGCCGGCGCAACGGGCGCGGTCGAGGTGCTGGTAGGAACGGTGTCGCACTGTCACGGCGCGCTCAGCGTCCTCGCGGTGGGCGAATAGAGTCGCAGGACTCAGGGAGACAAGGGGCCAACGTGGGACAGACGTACGAATACGACGTGGTGATCATCGGCGCAGGCCCCGCGGGCCTCACGGCGGGGCTCTACGCGGGCCGTTCGATGCTCAAGGCCGTGATGCTCGAGCGCTTAGGCGAGCCGGGCGGGGAGATCCTCAACACGGAGCTCGTCGAGGACTACCCCGGCTTCGAGTCGATCTTCGGACGCGAGCTCGCCGAGAAGTTCGCGAGCCACGCCGCAAAGTTCGGCGCAGAGCTGCGCACCTTCGTCATCGTCGAGCGCGTCGAGAAGGGTACGGATGGATTTTTCACGACGACCACGGACGACGGCGATGTGTACCGCTCGCCCACCGTCATTCTCACGGCGGGCGGAACGCCGATAAAGCTCGGTGTTCCGGGCGAGGAGCCGTACGCGGGGAAGGGCGTGTCCTACTGCGCGATCTGTGATGGCGCCTTCTTCAGGGGGCACACGATCGCCGTCATCGGCGGCGGTGACGCGGCGCTCGAGGAGGCGGACTTCCTCACGCGCTATGCGGCGAAGGTGTATCTGCTCCACCGGCGCGAGGACTTTCGCGCGTCCAAGCTCGTGCAGCGGCGTGTGTTCGACAATCCGAAAATCGAGATCATCCGCAACGTCGTGGTCGAGGAGATCATCGGTGACGACACCGGTCTCGTCACGAGCGTTCGTCTACGCAACACGGTGACGGAAGCGGTGTCTCCGCTCGCTGTGAGCGGCGCCTTCATCTTCATCGGCTTTCGTCCCAACACCGGCGTGCTCGTCGATCACGTCCAGCACGATGCGGGCGGCTACATCATCACCGACGCGAATATGGAGTCATCGGTGCAGGGGCTCTTCATCGCCGGCGACGTGCGCTCGCAGCTCACGCGTCAGGTGACGACGGCCGCCGGCGACGGGACGACGGCGGCGATCGCCGTCGAGAAGTACATCACCGCGTTTCGCCGGCACGAGCCCACCGAGATCATGAGCAGCGGCGGCTACACGGTATGAAGATCCAGTCGCTGACCGTAGGCCCGCTGGAGGAAAACTGCTACCTGCTCATTGATGAGCACACGAGTCGCGCGGTGATCATCGATCCGGGTGACGAGCCCGAGGTCATCCTCGATGCGCTGCACGACTCCGGTGCGGTGCTCGAAGCCGTGTGGCTCACGCACGCGCACTTCGATCACGTCGGCGGCCTCGCCGGCGTGCTGCGGGCGCATCCCGTCCCCGTCTACATGCATCCGCTCGACGCGCCGCTGCACGCACAGGCCGTCGACGCCGCCCTTCGCTACGGCATCCGGATCGAGACGCCGCCGGCGCCCGACAGCGAGCTCTCCGAAGGCGACCGTGTGATGGTCGGCTCCGAGGAGCTCTCGGTGATGCACGTGCCCGGGCACGCGCCCGGCCATGTCGCGTTCTACAACGACGGCGTGATCTTCGGCGGCGACTGTCTCTTCGCAGGCTCCATCGGCAATACGAGCTTCGAGCATGGCAATCGCGAGACCCTCGATGCCTCGCTCGTTCGCATCGTGGCGCTCGGCGACGAGATGACCGTCTACCCCGGCCACGGACCCGCCACGACCATCGGTCGCGAGCGTGCGACCAATCCCTTCCTCCTCGGCACCGCGCGCCTGCTGCGCGTGAAGCGGTGAGCATGCGGGCCGCTGGGTGGCCGGCTCCCGTGGCGGCGCTGCTTCTCGCGGCGTGGCTCGGCGCCTCACTCTATTTCACCGTCGTTGTCACGCGCGCGGCTTTCGCTGTTTTGCCTTCGCGCGCGCTCGCGGGCGCGCTGGTCGGACAGACGCTTCCCGCGCTCTTCAATGCGGGGATGGTCGTCGGCATCGTTCTCATGGCGCTCGCGCGCGTGATGCCGCCAGGCGCAGCGCGCACCACGACGCTGATGGGTGGAGCCGCGATCTTCGCGCTCACCGCACTCGCGCGCTTCGTGGTGCTCGCCCGCATCGCGCGCATGCGCGTGGCGATGCCCGTGGCAATCGATTCGCTCTCCGTCGATGATCCCGCGCGCCGGGCCTTCGGCCAGCTGCACGCGCTCTCCGTCGGCGCGCTCGGTCTCGCGATGCTCACCGGCATCGTCGTCGCCATCGTCCTCGCACATTTTCTCTCGGCCGCCCATGACTAGCGAATCGCCCCGCGTTCCGCTCCCCGAGCTCGACGACGCGACACCCGAAGTGCGCCAGCTCTTCGATGCCTTCATGCGGGAGCGCGGCAACGTCCCGAATCTCTTCCGTGCCGCATCCCTTCGACCGCCGATCGTGCTCACGCTCTTCGCGCATCTGCGCGCGGTCACCGGCCCCGGTGAGGTGCCCGTGCTGCTCAAGGAACTCCTCACGGTCCGGGTGTCTCAGGTCAATGCGTGCTCGTACTGCCTCGCTTCACATACGGCGCTCTCGCGCAAGCATGGGGCGACCGACGAGCAGATCGCGTCGGTCGACGCCGGCCGGTACGACGTCTTCGAGCCGGGATGGCGCGCGGCGCTGGCCTTTGCGGACGCGATGACGCCCACCAACGGCGACGTAACCGACGAGATTTACGCCGAACTGGCCAGATGGTGGACAGCCCCACAAATTGTCGAGATCGCTGCAGTGATCGGGTTCTTCAATTATTTCAATCGGTTCGCAGAGGCGCTTCGCATTCCCGTCACCCGGTAGTGCCGCGCCAGGAGGAGTATTCATGAAACGGTTCTTGTTCGTCGCAGCCACGTCGTTGTTGGTCCTCGGTGCCTGTAAATCGCTCGACTCCATACCGTCGAGCATCTCGCTCGGCCTCGTAACGATTTCCACGGGCGATGCGGTGCGCGGCGCGCATAGGACGAGCCCGACGGCGTATTTCGTCGACGCAGTCAACGTCTCGATTCCGAACAGCAACCAGAACGCCGATACGTGCGCCGTGATCGGGTATCCGGGGACCACAACGGTCTCGCCGCTCTCGCAGATCGATGCGGGGACGCCTGTGATCGTCGCGCTGACGACGGATACGGCGCAGCTGACGCCGGCGGCCGCGGATGCGAACGGCTACGTCTTCTATAAGCTACCCGCTGGCGACAGCATCGCCATCGTTCCGGGGAGCACGGGTCGCCTCATCGTTCCGGGCGGCACGAACGCCTTCCATGCGTTCAACTTCACCTTCGTGAACGCGGACTCGCTCAGGCTCGGACCGATCGAGGCGAGCGCCGACAGCACGCACGACATGCCGCTCACCTGGAATGCGCAGGTCGGCCAGCATGCCTCGGTGGTGGTACAACTCGAGTATGGAACGGCGCCGAACGCGATTGCGACGCAGGTCTTCTGTCAGTTCACCGACAACGGGTCGCATACGGTGCAGGCGAGCTTCGCGAATGCCTTCCGGACTGCCAATGCGCAGCGCGTGCACGCATATCGCTACCTGACGACCTACAACAACGATGGCGGTCAGGAGGTGGGTATCGTTTCCACTTACTCGACGGACAGCACGGTCGTTCACCACTGACCGTGCCTTCAGCACAGGGCAGCACGAGCAGCGAGTCGGCGACGCGCACCGAGAAAGATCCTCTCGGCGCGCTCGCCGTTCCCGCGAGCGCGCTGTACGGCGCGCAGACCGTTCGCGCGACGCAGAACTTTCCGATCAGCGGAATGCATCCGCTCCCCATGTTCGTGACAGCCGTCGTCTGGATCAAGAAGGCCGCGGCGCTCACCCACAAGCAGACCGGCCGCCTCGACCCCAAGCTCGCCGACGCAATCGTCGCCGCGGCCGACGAGATTCTCGGTGGCGCGCATCGCGAGCACTTCGTCGTCGATGTCTATCAGGCTGGCGCCGGCACGTCGCACAACATGAACGTCAACGAGGTGCTCGCCAATCTCGCGAACGAGCGCCTCGGCTTCGCGCGGGGAAGCTACGCGCCGATTCATCCGAACGATCACGTCAACATGGCGCAGTCGACCAACGACGTGATCCCGACGGCCATCCGGCTCGGCGCGCTCGCGCTTGCGCGCGAACTCCTGGCGGTATTCGGCGGCCTGCGCGACGCGCTCCTCGCGAAGGGCGTCGAATTCGACGACGTCCTCAAGAGCGGGCGCACGCATCTGCAGGATGCGATGCCCATCCGTCTCGGACAGGAGTTCCGCGCGTACGGTGTGAGCATCGATCGCAACATCCAGCGCGTCGAGATGGGCGCGAGCTTCCTGCGCGAGCTCGGAATCGGTGGCAGCGCCGTCGGCACCGGCGTGAACGTGGAGCCCGAATACCCGGCGCTCATGATCGAGCATCTGCGCGCGATCTCCGGGCTCGATGTGCGCGAGGGGACCGACCGCATCCAGCTGATGCAGAGCATGGGCGATGCCGCCGGCTTCAGCGGAGCGCTCCGCACGCTTGCCGTCGATCTGGGAAAGATCGCCAGCGACCTCCGGCTCATGGCGTCGGGTCCGCGCACCGGGCTTGACGAGATCCGCCTCCCCGCTGTGCAGCCCGGTTCGTCGATCATGCCGGGGAAGGTGAATCCCTCCATCCCCGAGATGGTCAATCAGGTCTGTTTCCAGGTGATGGGAAACGATGTGTGCGTCGCGATTGCGGCCGAGCATGGACAGCTCGAGCTCAACGTCATGATGCCGGTTATCGCGCACAACATCTTCCTTTCGGAGCTGATCCTCACGAATGCGGCTCGCTCGCTCTCGGAGAAGACGATCGCCGGCATCGAGGCGAACGTGGAGATGTGCGCGTACTGGGTCGAGCGCTCGGCGGCGCTCGCGACGGCGCTCGCTCCACAGATCGGCTACGCGCGGGCGGCTGAGCTCAGCAAGCAGTCGGTGAAGGAGAATGTGCTCATTCGCGATCTCGTGAAGCGCGAACATGTGCTTCCCGAGGCCGAGGCAGACGATGTGCTCGATCTGCGGAAAATGACGGAGATCGGTGTGCCGGGTGGCGCGCACGGCGGAGTCTCGGCCGGATAGCTGGCCACGCGGTCAAGCTGACGCGCGCGGCCTTGTTACACCTCGGGGCCATCGGTAATCTCCAGGATATGCGCATCACCACGTGGGCCGAGTACGGATTGATCAGCGCGCTCCACCTCGCCCGTCGGATGGACGAAGGACCGGTCACCGGGCGCGATCTCGCCACACGCGAAAAGCTTCCGGCGGATTACGTCGAGCAGATCATGTTGCGTCTTCGCCGCGCCGAAATCGTGCGTAGCACACGCGGCGCGCATGGCGGCTACGTGCTCGCGCGCCCGGCGAACGAGATCTCCGTGCGCGAGATCATTCAGGCGTCCGAGCTCTCGACGTTCGACCTGCATTGCGTCTCGCATCCCGTGAACAGCGAACGATGCGCGGCATCAGGTGAATGCAGTATCCGTCCGGTGTGGATGCTCCTGCAGCAGAAGATCGACGACGTTCTCGAGGGCGTGCATCTCTCCGATCTCCTCTATGGCGAGCAAACCGTGCGCGGACGCGTGGGCTTGCCGATTCTCACCGTCTGAGCGGCCGCGACCCGTGATACGGTCGCTTCGCGCGTGGACGCTCGACCGTGAGCAGCGGCGACGTGCCGAGACGTACGTTACGGCGCTGTTCGTCGAGCCCTCCGAGGAAGATGTCGAGTGGCTGAGTGAGCACGGCACCGACTGCGACACGGACCACGCGCGCTGGGAGCTTCGGTATGCCCGTCGCGCGCTCGGACTCCTCGGCGCGCAGCGTGACGCGCTCGACGATCGTACCGCGTCGCTCGTCGCCGCCGCGCTCGCGCGGGAGCTCGCGAACGACCGCGCCGTCGCGCCGGGAAAGATCCGTATGGCGGAGCGTCAGCTCAATGCGCGCCTCAGTGCATATGGCGACGCGCTGAACAATCGCGAGGGAGAGGGAAGCGGCTGGCATCTCGGCCGCGCGCTGCTCGACTTCGCGGGGCACCGCGACGCCGCGCGGCCGGAAGTCGTCGCGCACGCCGGCGATCTGCTCGCACGCTACATGGGCGAAGCGAACGCGTCGCTGCGCAAGAGCTTCGGCGCGGCGACGCTCCCCGGATGAACGAACGGGCGACCGCTTGCGCGGATCGCCCGTTGCTCTACATGCCGAAGGGGGGACTCGAACCCCCACGGGCATACGCCCACTGCGCCCTGAACGCAGCGCGTCTACCAATTCCACCACTTCGGCGTGAGCGAAAAAGGTACGGGTACGATGAGGCAAAGTCAACGCGCACCGTTGCTTGCCGCATCGGTCACATCTAAGTTGCGAAGGGCGGGATGCGAGCGCGTCCGGTGACCGCTCTCCCCGCCACGAGTCTCTATAGAGCGACCCATGCCCACAGACGATGAGCAGGACGGGCATAAGATCATTGCCCGAAACAAGCGCGCCCGTCACGACTATCAGATCATCGATGCGTGGGAGGCCGG
>JALYSW010000432.1 GCA_030854615.1 Gemmatimonadota bacterium | reverse complement strand
GCGCTCTGGCTCGCGGCGTGGCTCTCGCTCGCGTGGCAGGCGCGCAAGCGTGGTGCGGCCGCGCAGCGACTTCGCGTGGCGTCCCCCGCGCTCGCGATGTGCGCGGCGATCTTCTTCGCAGCCGCGACGGTTGCGCTCGACCGCCGCATCAACGCCAGCGATCTCGCCGTGATCGCGAAGGACGCACCGCTGCACGTCCTTCCCGCACTCGCCTCCGATCGCGGCGCGACGCTGCGGACGGGGGACATCGCCCGCATCCTCGAGTCCGAGGGCGCCTGGGCCCGCGTCTCCGCCGACGGCGGCCGCCAGGGGTGGATGGACGCATCTGCACTCGCGCGTATTCCGCACGACTGACGCCGCTCCTCCGCTCCCGATAGCTTTGCGGGATGTCCCGGATAGCAGTCCTCGCACGCACCGTCATCGACCAGATCACCGCCGGTGAGGTTGTCGAGCGCCCCGCGTCGGTAGTGAAGGAGCTCGTCGAAAATTCGCTCGATGCCGGTGCGACGACGATCGACATCGTCGTCGACGATGGCGGTCGCGTGCGCATCCGCGTCGCCGATGATGGCACCGGGATGGAGCGCGCGGACGCCGTGCTCGCACTCGCCCGCCACGCCACCTCCAAGATTCACATCGCTGATGATCTCGTCGGCGTCGGCTCCTTCGGCTTTCGCGGCGAGGCGCTCCCTGCCATCGCGTCGGTCTCCGAGCTCGAAGTCGAGACCGCCCCGGCCGATGGCGCCGGCACCCTCCTCCGCGTGACCGGCGGCGAGATGAGCGACGTACGCGACGCCGCACGCCGCCGCGGGACCACGATCACCGTCTCGCGTCTCTTCTTCAATGCGCCAGCGCGCCAGCCCTTCCTCCGCTCCGCGCGCTCCGAATGGCGCGGCATCAGCGAGGTCGTCACCGCGCTCGCGCTCACGCGCCGCGACGTGCGTCTCTCGGTCGTGCACGACGGAAAGCAGGTGGTCTCCCTTCCGCCCGCGAACTCGCTCCAGAGCCGTCTCGCCGGCTTGTGGGGCGCGCCGTTCGCCGAGCGCCTCGTGCCGGTGGACGACGTGCAGGGCGCCATCCATGTGTCGGGACTCATCGAGCGCCCCGCCGACGTCGGCACATCGGGGCGCCGCCTCTTCCTTACCGTGAACGGCCGCGCCGTCCGCGATCACGGCATCGTGCGCGCCGCGGAGCAGGCGTACCGCTCCACGATCCCCGCCGGTGCGCGCCCCACGCTCTGTCTCGATGTCGTCGTTCCCGCGGATCTCGTCGACGTCAACGTGCATCCGATGAAGGCCGAGGTTCGCTTTCGCGATCGCTGGGTCGTCGAGCGTGCCGTCGAGCATTCCGTGCGCCATGCGCTCGGGGGCACCGCGAGCGCTGCCAACGTCGGTCCGCGCACGTGGGCGTATCCCACATCGTTTGCCGCGTCGACACCGGTAGACGTGGAGATTCTCTCCCCTCCCGCACCCGTGGAAGAAGGGCTGCTCGCGCCGCAGTCGAGCGACTTCGTCACCGCCGCGGATACGTCGTTCGTCGCGCCGACTCCCGAGGTGCCGCCGCTCGTACAGCTTGCGCGCATGTACATCATGTTCGAGGGCGAAGGCGGCGTCGTGCTCATCGACCAGCACTCCGCGCACGAGCGCATTCTCTACGAGCGCTTCATGCGCACGCTCGAGCAGGGCGAGACGCCATCGCAGCGGTTGCTCTTCCCCATCACCCTCCACCTCGGCCCTGCGGAGGGCGAGGCGTTCGAGCAGCACCAGGAGCTCTTCGCGAAGCTCGGCTTCGAGATCGAAGGCTTCGGCGGGCACACGCTCATCGTGAGCAGCGTCCCGATGCCGCATCCGCGCTTCGATGCACCCCGCTGTCTGCGCGAGACGCTCGATGCGCTCAGCGGCAATCGCGATGCCGGCGTCGCGACGCGGCACGAACGCCTCGCAGCGACGCTCGCATGCAAGGCCGCGATCAAGGCCGGCGAGATTCTTTCCCCGGGCGAGATGCGCGCGCTCTTCATCGCGCTCGCGGCGACGACGCTCCCTGCGCACGATGTGCATGGCCGGAGCACGATCGTGCAGCTTCCGTGGCCAGAGATCGAGCGGCGGTTTGGACGAAGCTGAGTCGCTGCGGATCATCTGCGGCCCGACGGGCGCCGGAAAATCGGCGCTCGCCCTCGCTCTCGCGCGTGCGCATCCCGCGACGATCATCAGCGCCGACTCGCGCCAGATCTACCGGGGTTTCGACATCGGCACCGCGAAGCCGTCGAAGCGCGAGCAGAAACAGCAGCCGCATCGCGGCATCGATATCGTCGACCCAACCGATCGGTACTCGGCGGCGCGATGGGCCGAAAGCGCGCGCGAGTGGATCGCCGAGGCGGTCGCCGCGCAGCGCACGCCGCTCGTCGTCGGCGGAGCGGGGCTCTATCTGCGCGCGCTCACCGATCCACTGTTCGATGAGCCACCGCTCGATCCGGTAAAGCGCGAAGCGCTCGAGGCCGAGCTTGCCACGATGAGCGTCGCCGAGCTCAAACGGTGGTGCGAGCGCCTCGACCCCCCGCGCGCGCATCTGGGTCGCACGCAGCTACTGCGCGCGATCACCGTCGCGCTCCTCTCGGGAACGCGCATCTCCGCGTGGCACGCGCACGAGCCCCGCGCGGCCGAGCTGTCGGCGCGGTATCTTGTGGTGGATCCCGGCACCGGGCTCTCGGCGAAGCTCGACGAGCGCTTCGCCTCGATGCTCGAGGCGGGATGGGAGCGCGAGGTCGTGCGGCTCATGCGCACGGTCTCCGCGGATGCGCCCGCATGGAACGGCACCGGCTACAAGTGGATTCGCGCGGCCGTGCTCGGTGAAGTCTCGCGGCATGACGCGCTGGCCAAGGTGCGGATCGACACACGCCAGTACGCCAAGCGCCAGCGCACCTGGTTTCGGCATCAGCTGCCGGCCGCACGCGTGACGAGGATCGACCCGGGCGCGCCGGATGTGCTCGAGCAGGCGATGCGCTGGTGGAATGCGACCGATGACGGAGGAGTGCTGGCGTGAAGATCGGCATCACCTGCTATCCCACGTACGGCGGCTCCGGCGCCGTCGCGACGGAGCTGGGCATCGCGCTGGCCGCTCGCGGCCACGAGGTCCACTTCATCACGTATCAGCAGCCCTTCCGCCTGCGCGGCTTCACCCCGGGGATCTTCTACCACGAGGTCGACGTCGTCCGCTATCCGCTTTTCGAGTATCCGCCGTACGATCTCGCGCTCGCGGTGCGCATCCACGAGGTGGTGCGCGACCACGACCTCGAGCTCGTCCACGCGCACTACGCGATCCCGCACGCCACGAGCGCCTGGATCGCGCGCGAGATGCTCGAGGATTCCGGAAGCTCGGTGCAGATCATCACGACGCTGCACGGCACCGATATCACGCTCATCGGGCAGGATCCGTCCTTCCGCACGATCACGAAATTCTCGATCGAGCGCTCCAACGGCCTCACGGCGGTGTCGGAGTATCTGCGGCGCGAGACCATCTCGACCTTCGGCTGCAACCAGTGCAAGGTCGAAGTGATCCACAACTTCGTCGACCCGGGCGTCTACAAGCGCTCGCGCTACAAGCCGGTGCTTCGCGAGCAGACGGGGGAGGGAAAGCGGATCATCCTCCACGTCTCGAACTTCCGCCCCATTAAGCGCGTGCGCGACGTCGTCCGCATCTTCGCCGGCATCGATTGCGAGGTGCCGAGCGTGCTCTTCATGATCGGTGACGGCCCCGATCGCACGGCGGCTGAGGAGGAGGCGCGGCTGCTCGGCGTCGAGCGATCGGTGTTTTTTCTCGGGAAGCTGGACTCCGTCGCGCCGCTGCTCGCGAGCGCCGAGCTCTTTCTCCTTCCGAGCACCAACGAATCGTTTGGTCTGAGCGCACTCGAGGCGCTCGCGTGCGGCGTACCCGTCGTCGCCACCAATGTAGGCGGGCTCCCAGAGGTGATTCGCGATGGCGTCACTGGCGCCCTCCGCTCGGTCGGCGACGTAGAGGGAATGGCAGCCGCCGGGATCGCGATCCTTCGCAATGATGACACGTGGAAGGTGATGAGCGATGCGGCCGCCGCGGATGCGCATTCGCGCTTCGCGCTCGACAACATCGTCGCCGAGTACGAAAGCTTCTATGCGCGCACCCTCGCTGCGCGCGGCTAGTGCAGCGCTCCATCTCGTGCGCTGGGCGAATGCGCTCATCGCCGCGGCCGGCGTGATCGTCGGCGCGTGGTGGGCGGGGTGGGGCGATTCCACCGTGATCGCGCTCGCCGGGCTCTCCGCCATCGCGCTCACGGCCGCCGCGAACGCCTGGAACGATCTCGCCGACATAGACATCGACCGCGTCGCGCATCCGACGCGCCCGCTTCCGTCCGGCGCGATGCGCGCGGACGCGGCCGAGCGGATCGCGATGACTGCTGCAACGGGCGCCGTGCTGTGCGCATCCGCCGTGAGCGTCACGCTCGGCGTTTGCACGGTCGGCGTGCTCCTCCTGATGCGATTGTACAGTCCATGGCTCAAGCGCGCGGGATTCGCGGGCAACGCGATCGTCTCGCTGCTCGCATCGCTGCCATTTCTGTACGGCAGCTACGCCGCTGGTCGCTGGGAGCTCGGCGTGCCGCTCGTACTGATCGCGATCCCGCTCCACCTCGCGCGCGAGCTGGCGAAGGATCTCGACGATCGTGATGCGGACCGCGGAATGCGCCGCACCCTTCCGATCATCGCGGGTGCGCAGGTCGCCCGCGCACTCGTCGTCGTGGCGCTCCTCGCAGCCGGCCTCGCGCTGGCGCTCGGCATCGTTCCGCTCGTGAAGTCGCCCGCGCTCCTCCTCGCTGCGCTCGTCCCCGCGCTCGGAGCCGTGCTCCTGGCGACCATGCTCGTGTTGCGCGGCCGACCCGGCAGCCCTGCATTCTTCAAGCTCGGTATGCTCTGCGCGATGGCCGCGCTCATCGTCGCCCGCGCATGAATCTCACCCTCACTCGCTCGCAATGACCGTCTTTCAGGCGCTGGTGCTCGGCATCCTGCAAGGGCTCGCCGAATTCCTTCCGATTTCGAGCTCGGCGCATCTCACGCTCGCGCCATGGGTGTTCGGGTGGCCCGAGCCCGGGCTCGCCGTCGACGTCGCACTCCACGTCGGCACGCTGGTCGCCGTGCTCGTCTACTTTCGCGACGAGTGGGGGAAGCTGATCATGGCGGCGATCGAGATCGTGCGCACACAGCGGATCCAGACCGCCGAGCAGCGGCGCGTGATCTATTTGATCGTCGCGACGATCCCGGGCGCGATCGCGGGGCTCCTGCTCAACGACTACGCTGAGACAACCTTCCGCTCGCCGGCACTGATCGCAAGCGCGCTCGCGGTGATGGGCGTCGTCCTCTGGTTCGTCGACCGCATGCGTCCGGCGAACCGGCCGCTCGATTGGATCCGCTGGTCCGATGCGATCCTGATCGGTCTCGCGCAGGCGTGCGCGCTCCTCCCCGGCGTCTCGCGCTCCGGTGCGACGATCACTGCGGGCCGCTCGCTCGCCCTCGATCGCGCGAGCGCGGCGACCTTCAGCTTCCTCATGAGCATGCCGATCATCGCGGCTGCGGCGATCTTCAAGGTGCCGCATATGCTGCGCGAGGGCGGCGCATCGATGCCGCTGCTCGCCGGCGTGGTCGCGTCGGCGAGCAGCGGATGGCTCGCGATCGCCATCGTGATGCGCTACGTGCGCTCGCACAGCTACGGCGTGTTCGCGGTGTATCGCGTGGTGGTCGGTCTCGCAGTGCTCGCGCTCGTCTACGTGCGCGCGCGTGGTTAGCGTGGTCGCAGCAGAGACGTATGCCGGCGTGGATGCGGCCACGATCGCCGCGCGCTGCGATGTTCCGCGCGTCGAGCTGTACGACGACGCGACATCGACGCTCGACATCGCCCACCCGCTCGCGCGCGAGGGCACGCCGGAAGGGACGCTGATCCTCGCGGAGCGGCAGACCGCGGGGCGGGGACGGAGCGGGCGCACGTGGGCATCGGACGAAGGGGCAGGGATCTGGATGACGCTCATCGAGCGCCCGCGCGACGATGCGGCGCTCGAGGTACTCTCGCTGCGCGTCGGGCTCGCGGCGGCCCGCGCCCTCGAGGCGTTCACCGGCGGTGAGCTGTGCGTGAAGTGGCCGAACGATCTGATGCTCGGTGATGGGAAGTTGGGTGGAATCCTCATCGAGAGCCGATGGCGCGACGAGCGCGTGGACTGGGTCGCGATCGGCGTCGGCATCAACTGTCGCGTGCCGCGCGGGATCCGGCACGCGCGCGCGCTGCGCGATGGAGTGAATCGCATCGATGTGCTCGCGGAGCTCGTCCCAGCGATCCGCGCCGCCGCATCACGCACCGGCGCGCTCGGCGACGCCGAGCTGCACGACTTCGAGCGCCGCGACTGGGCGCGCGGCAAGCGATGCTCTGCGCCCGTCGCAGGCGTCGTGCGCGGCATTGACGCGCGTGGCGGGCTGCTCGTGCGCACGACTGGTGGGGATGTCACCGCGCGCAGCGGCTCTCTGGAACTCGAGGTGGCACCGTGATTCTCGTATTCGACATCGGCAACACGGAGACGACTGTCGGCGTCTTCGACGGCGATAGGCTGCACTCGCACTGGCGGCTGACGACCGCGGTCGAGCGCACGCCGGACGAGCTTGGGCTGCTGCTGCACGACCTGCTGCGCGCCGGCGATCTCGAGCGCGCGCAGCTGACCGGCGCCGCGATCGGCTCAGTGGTGCCCGCGGTCACCGCGCCTCTCGTCGAGGCATGCGATCGCTGGCTCGGCGTGAGGGCGCGCGTGATCGATGCGCGTGCGGGGCTGCCGATCGTGCTCCAGGTCGATGAGCCGCTCACGGTCGGGGCCGATCGGATCCTCAACACACTCGCTGCGAGCCGCATCTACGCCGCCGACACGGTCGTCGTCGATCTCGGCACCGCGACCACCTACGACTGCATCACCGCGGAAGGCGTCTTCTTCGGCGGGATCATCGCGCCGGGGCTGCGCACATCGGCGGACACCCTCATTCGTCGCACGTCGAAGCTTCCGGCAACGGAGCTCGTCCCGCCCGCGCGCGCGATCGGCACGCGCACGGAGGAGTGTATTCGCGCGGGGGTGCTCTTCGGCGCCGCGGATGCGATCGATGGACTCGTGCGACGGATCAAGGCCGAATGGCCGAACGGACGCGTGCCGAAGATCGTGGCGACGGGCGGTCTCGCGCCGCTCGTGACGTCGATCTGCAGGGAGATCGATCTCGTTGAGCCATATCTCACGTTGTACGGGCTGCAGATCGCATTCTCGATCCTCGAACACCCCGCCACGACGTGACAGGCTCGGCGCCGCGCGCGGCGGAGCGGGGAACGCTGCGCCGACTCGGCTATCATCTCCTGCCGGGCGACAGCTTCAGCTATGTGCTCCACATGCGGCCGCGTGAGTGGCCGATCATGATCGCGCACACCACGCTTGGCTTCGCGCTTGCGCAGGGAATCAGCAACAGCGTGCACGGCGTTCGATTCGGCTCACTCGTGATCGGCCTCGCGGTGTGGGTGGTGCTCCTCAACGGCGGTACACTCGCGATCAACAGCGCCTTCGACCGCGACGAGGGAGACATCGGCTATCTCGATGCGCCGCCCCCTCCGCCGAGGCATCTCGCGCTCTTTGGCTTCCTGCTTATGGTTGCGGGTCAGGCGATCGCGCTCGTGCTTCCGAGCGGCTTCGCGATCGCGTATGCGCTCTGCTTCGCGATGTCGCTGCTCTACAGCGTGCCGCCAGTGCGCCTCAAGGCGGTAGCGGGCGCGGATTGGCTCATCAACATGCTCGGCTTCGGGACGCTCACGGCGTACGCGGGATGGGCACTCACGTTCCTGCCGCTCACGCGATCAGGCGCGTGGGCGCTGGCCGGCTTTGCGCCGCTCTTCGCGGCGCTCTATCCGCTCACGCAGCTCTATCAGCTCGAGGAGGATCGTGCGCGCGGCGATCGCACGCTCGCGCTGGTACTGGGGGTGCGCGCGAGTCTCGCAGTTTCGATCGTCGCCACGATGCTGGCCTTTCTGTGCTTCGTGCGAGCGATGCTGCTGTCGACGGCTATGCGGGGCGGACACTCGTCTGCCTACGCGATTCTCGCCGTCGCGTTCGCGGCCTGGATGGCCGTGCTGATTCCCTGGATCATCCGCGCGCCGGGGCTCGCACCCGCGGCTCACAAACGCGGAATGTACGCGGCGCTCGCCGCGTGGGCGATTACCGACCTCGCCGTCCTCCTTACCGCGAATCAAGTCGGCTAGCGCGTCGCTGCCAAACTCGCAGCCATTCACGGTACAGCCTGCCAACCCGGCGCGTGACGTCATCGTAACATGTTCATTTTGGCTGACTTAGCTCGGAACGCTTCATGCCTTCCTACAGGTTGACTCGCGACCTCCGCGCGTCTAGCTTTGAAGTGTTAGCACTCTCACTCGTTGAGTGCCAGCCGCTTTCGTTCCGCAGAAAGTCTGAACCCATATCGTAGGAGAAACGCGACTCATGGCTACTAAGAGCGCGGCAGCGCTGAAGGTCAGTCCGCTCGCCGATCGTGTCGTTGTAAAGGCGTTGGAAGAGACGGAGTCGATGCGTGGTGGCTTGTACATCCCCGACACCGCCAAGGAAAAGCCGCAGCAGGGTGAGATCGTCGCCGTCGGACCGGGCCGCTTCGAGAAGGACAAGCGCGTGCCGATGGAAGTGAAGGTTGGCGACAAGGTGCTCTACGGCAAGTACAGCGGCACCGAGGTCACCATCGAGGGCGACCAGTACCTGATCCTGCGCGAGTCCGACGTCCTGGCGATCATCTAAGACAGTGTGCTGCGCGGCGGGCTGGCTCCGTCGCGACTGAATCGCATTCCGATTTTCACATTCGATCAATAATCCATATGGCTAGCAAGGAACTGCATTTCAATACCGAGGCTCGCGCAGCGCTCAAGCGCGGCGTCGACCAGCTCGCGGAGGCCGTCAAGGTCACGCTGGGCCCGAAGGGACGGAACGTCGTCATCGACAAGAAGTTCGGCGCGCCGACGGTCACGAAGGACGGCGTCACGGTCGCGAAGGAGATCGAGCTCTCTGATCCGCTCGAGAACATGGGCGCCCAGATGGTGAAGGAAGTCGCGACGAAGACGTCCGACATCGCCGGCGACGGCACCACCACCGCCACGGTTCTCGCCCAGGCGATCTTCCGTGAAGGGCTCAAGAACGTCACCGCCGGCTCCAACCCGATGGCGCTCAAGCGCGGCATCGATCGCGCCGTTGCCGCGGTCGTCGAAGAGCTCAAGCGCATCAGCGTCCCGACGGCTGGCAAGAAGGAGATCGCGCAGGTCGGCTCCATCTCCGCGAACAACGACAAGGAGATCGGTGATCTGATCGCCGAGGCGATGGAGAAGGTCGGCAAGGATGGCGTCATCACGGTCGAGGAAGCGCGTGGTCTCGAGACGACGCTCGAGACGGTCGACGGCATGCAGTTCGACCGCGGCTATCTCTCCCCGTACTTCGTCACGGATCCGGAGAAGATGGAATCCGTGCTCGAAGACGGTCTGATCCTGATTCACGACAAGAAGATCTCGTCGATGAAGGATCTTCTTCCGGTGCTCGAGAAGGTTGCGCAGCTTGGCAAGCCCCTCCTGATCATCGCCGAGGACGTCGAAGGTGAGGCGCTCGCGACGCTGGTCGTGAACAAGCTCCGCGGCACGCTCCGCGTGTCGGCCGTGAAGGCGCCTGGCTTCGGCGATCGTCGCAAGGCGATGCTGCAGGACATCGCGGTCATCACCGGCGGCCAGGTAATCTCCGACGAAGTCGGCTTCAAGCTCGAGAATGCCCAGGTCACCGACCTCGGCAAGGCGAAGCGGATCGTCGTCGACAAGGATAACACCACGCTGATCGATGGCGGCGGTGAAGAGGACAAGATCAAGGGCCGCATTGCCGAGATCCGCGCCGCGATCGACAAGGCGACGTCGGA
>JALYSW010000413.1 GCA_030854615.1 Gemmatimonadota bacterium | reverse complement strand
CGCCGGCAGAGATGCCGGCGCCCCTCGTCGAATGTGGCACGGACTTCCATCGCGGCAGAGCTCAAAGACGCACGAGAATCGGATCGGCTACGGCTACAGTTCGCGGTGCACTGGTGAATCGACGTGCACATCGGCGGACAGCTCGCCACCAGCGCCGAGTGCAGAATCCGTAGTCGAAGCCCCCGCCTTCGGTAGCGTCAGGGTAAACGTGGATCCGACGCCGACCTTGCTCTCAACGGACAGATCGCCTCGCATGCCGCGCGCCAGATCTCGACTAATGGCGAGCCCGAGGCCGAGTCCGACGTCTGTCCTCGCGGCGCCAGAGGTCACCTGAACGAAGGGCTCGAAGATGGCATCGAGTTTGTCGACGGCGATGCCGATTCCCGAATCGGACACCCGGAACATTACCGATTCTTCGTCCGCGTCGGCATGGAGCCAGATGTGTCCGCCCCTCGATGCGAACTTGATGCTGTTGGAGATCAGATTGACGAGAATCTGCAACACCTTCTCCCGATCCCCGATTGCCACGATTGATGGATCGACGACGCAATCGTCGCACGTCAGAGACCTATCGCGGAGCAGAGGCTCGAGCATCGCCCAGGTTGCGGCCAGCAGATCCGCCGCGCGCAAATCCGAGAGCTGATACACGACTCGGCCGCTCCCGGTTGCCGATAACGTTAGCAGCTCGTCGATGAGTCCCGTGAGGTAGCGCTGATTCGCACGGATGCGATCCAGATCTCTGCGCTGCTCGGGGGTGATGGGGCCACGCAGCTCCAGCATCAACAGGTCGACATACCCGGCGATGGCGCTCAACGGAGTGCGGAGCTCGTGGCTCATCATGCCCAGGAAGGCGCTCTTTGCCTCGCTTGCGGACTCCGCCCGCTTCTTCAACGCGAGCGCCTCGCCGTGCATGCGCGCCCGCTCGAGCGCGATCGCGCTCTGGTTGGCGAGATCTCGCGCCAGCGCAATGTCCTCGGCCGAGATGTGGACGCCGTGCTGGTCCCCGACGAAGGTGATTGCCGCTTTGACTCGACCGTCGATGATCACCGGGACCGTGAGGAAGGCGGTAACGCCGAGCTTGTGCATTGCATCAACAATTCGTGAGTCGCTATTCGCCTCCAGCTCCGCGAACGCCGCACCCTCGATGACGACGGCGTCGTCCCTGCTTCGCAGCGCCGCGGGTAGCCCAAAGGAATCGCCGACGTTGGGAATCCAGCACCAGTCGATCTCTTCGAGCATCTCCTGCTTCTGCGCGTCGGGATGGATGATCGCCAGACGCAGCATGCTGCCATGCTCGTCGAGCGTATCAACGATGCTCCACGCGCCGAGGCTCGGTATCGACAAGCGCTGTATTGCAGCGAGGGTCGCGCGCTCATCGAGCGAATCCGAGAGGCGCCGGCTTTCCGTCGCGAGAAACATCGCACGTCGCCAGGAGGTGTGCGCGAGCGCGGCCGCGTCATGCTCGCGCAATGCGCTCAGAAGCAGCTGCTCGGCTACCTGCCGCTGTAGCGCGCCATTCGTCTCCCCAACTGTCGCGGGACGAAACTCGATCAGGAGCTGATCCGTTTCGCCTTCTTCGCTGACATCGGGCCACACCGTGCAGCGCAGCGACCGCGCAGGTGCGCCCAATGGCTGGAGGCTTCGATTGCGCGAGACTACCCGCGTTCGAAACGCACGATCCAATAGCGGAATCAGCGCTTTCCCATCTTCGCCCGAGAACAGGCTGCCGATTGAGGCTCCCGTGGCAAGCTCGCCGTCGAGCGTGACCAGCTTGCGGAATGCGATGTTCGCGTAGACGAGCGTGTGCTCCTTGCCGCGGGTCACGGCGAAGGCAGATGGAAGGTGCTCCATGTACCGCTCGAAAGAGCCGGGCGCAGCGAAGTCCGTTCGAGCCGGGGCCGTCACGGCAGGCACGGCATCTGCCAGTGGCGGAGCGGCATCGTGATCATTACTCGGGTTGCGCGACCGCGCGAAAGCGGCCGCCCGTTTGCGCGAAGGTCGCATAGCCGACCTCCTTCAGTCGATCGAGAATTCTCGAGAGATCGAGCAGCGCTAAGCCGGTCCGCTCGGCCAACAGCTCCAACGTGGGATTGCCGAGTCTGACGAGAGTGTCGAGGACCGAAGACTCCCGGCTCGTCAGCCCCGGATAGTTTGTCGTGGGCGCGATCGCCTGCAGCTCCGGGACGCCAGTACCGATGCCGCGGTAATTCCGAATCGGACCTCCCATGAGGCCGCCCTGCGCGGTGATTTCATACGAATAAAAATCGTGACTGTGCGCGCTCCCACGCATCTTGTGGATGCTCAGGACCTTTTGCAGTCCGCCGTCGATCTCGACGAACCGCTGAACGAGAATGTCATCCGTGATGAACGACACTCGCTCGGTGGTGAAACGAGTATCGGGAAAGCCGCCGGTCGTTTCGGTGGTCATAAAAATGGTCACGCCGGTCGCCGTCAGCGCGCCGACCAGTCGGTAGAGCGACTCGCGAAAATCCGCGCGGAACGCGGGCGCAAGTGCGACCTCGAATCCCGAGAGCGAATCGATAATGACTCGCGTCGCATCGAGGTGGTACACGGCCTCGAGGATTTCGGCGAGCGTCTCGTCGACGGAGAGGTCGAGCGGTCGCAGGTAGATCAGCCTGAAGTTTGCCTTGCCCACGAGGTCGCCGATATCCTGATTCCGGGCCTTGGCGCGAGCCAGGTACTCCTCCGGATACTCCTCGAACACGACAATGACGACGGCCTCGCCTCGTCGCAGTCCTTCGGCGGCGAACTGGGTCGCGAATGTCGTCTTGCCGCTGCCGGCCGGTCCACCGAGCATGAGGGCATCGCCGGCGGGTACTCCGCCTCCCATCAGCTCGTCGAGTCCCGGAACGCCAGTGGTCAGCCGCAAGATCGACTGTGGGCGACGCTCGAACTGTTGCTCGGGTATTCTCGGGAAGATCTGAAGACCTTTGGGATCGATGCGAAACGTGTGTAGGCCGGGCATTGGCGCGCGCCCGCGCACCTTGATCGCCTGAAGCTTTCTCACGATGGAATTTCGGTCGGTCGCCTGTGACAGCCAGAATACACCATCGGCGACCGTGAAAACGGGATCTCGCTGCTCGCGCTCAGCGTACTCGCCGACCAGGAAAGAGGTGATCTCCCAGCTGGCGAGATGCAGTGCCAGTCGCTGCACGAACGAGTCGATGCCCATCGACGTGCGGCTGGACTCCAAGCTCCCTTTGAGGAGTGTGCTGATCGAGTCGAGCACGATAAGCCCTGGCTTGAGCCGTTCGATCTCGGAAATGATTCGCTCGAGCACGACATCGAGCTTCCCCTCGAGTGCCTCGTCGCTCAGGTTGACGTAGTGGATCGCCTTGCCGACGAGCGACGAGTCAAAGAACTCAAATTCGCGCTGGTAGCGAAGCATCTTGAGCGTCGGCTCGCCAAGCACCGTGAAATAAAGTGCGGGCCGTTTCGGCGTGGCGTTCGCGAACATGATCTGCTGCACGAGGGTCGTCTTGCCGACGCCGGGGCTGCCGGCGACGAGGTTGAACGAGCCATCTGGAAGACCTCCGCCCAGGATCGCATCGAAGCCCGGGACGCCTGTAGTTATTCCCTTGATCGAGGGGTTGGGCAGCGGCAGGATCGATTTCCCCTTGATGCGCAATGCTTTCACGTCGCGTCCTCGTCGTCTGGTTGCTCACTCGAACCGTTCTGCGTCACGAGTTGGTTCACGATGTCGGGCCCCACGAGGCGTCCGAGCAGCTCGAACGCATGCTCGAGCATCGACTGAAGCGCCACGGTCACCTGGGGAGCGCCATGCAACTGAATTACCTCGGCAATTCCAGCGAGTGCATGATCGGACTCCTGGTCGATTGAGATCGCTTCGAGAATCGACGACTCACTCTGGGTTTGCACGAGTGCGCGCGACATGATCGCGTGCGCGCTGGTTCGACCGATGCTTCTGGTGAGGGCGCGGTAGGTGTGCTCGCAGGCGACGACCGCAGCCAGAAGCCCATGATCGCCATCACGCGCGCGCGGCCGTGATGCGGATTTGATTTGCGCCGCAGCCAACTCGCGCGCTGTCGCCGACGCGTCGCGTGGCTGCTCGGCCGACTCGGATGGGGAGTCGATCGTGTCTTGCAGCGGAGTTGCGCCGATTGCGATCGCGCCCTTCGAGCTCAAGGTAGGTCCATATGCAAAGTGGCCTCAGCCGCGCGCGATCCGTATCGCGAAAACTTCTGGAGCTGGGCCTAGCTGGCTAATAGGCACTCGCCGCCGGAGAGACAGCGCATGTCCCCACCAGAGCAACTTTCGGTCCGAAACTGTACAGGCCCTTTCCTGTAGCTACCCGCGGGGGAAACGGAGCGCAAGGGCCAAGCTAGACGCCCAGCTAGACGTTGAACCGGAACAGCATCACGTCCCCATCCGCCACGACGTACTCCTTTCCCTCGCTCCGCACCGCGCCCTTCTCCTTTCCACCCTTCCAGCCTCCCATCGACACGAACTCCTCGTAGCCCATCGTCTCTGCGCGAATGAAGCCGCGCTCGAAGTCCGTGTGGATCACGCCGGCCGCCTTCGGCGCCGTGTCGCCCGTGTGGATCGTCCACGCGCGCACCTCCTGCTCGCCCGCGGTGAAGTACGTGCGCAGTCCGAGCAGCTCGTATCCCGCGAGGATCAGCCGGTCGAGCCCCGCGCTCGTGAGCCCGAGCGACTCGAGGAAATCGCCGCGCTCCTCGCTCGGCAGCTCCGCAAGCTCCGCCTCGATCTTGGCGGAGAAGGGCACCACCTGCGCGCGCTCGCCGCTCTTCTTCACGGCCTCGCGCAACGCCTTTAGCGGCGCGCCCTCCTCGCCCGTGAGCTCCGCATCGCTGACGTTCGCCGCGTACAGCACCGGCTTCGCCGTGAGCAGCGTCAGCGGCGCGAGCACCGCGCGCTGCTCGTCGCTCAGCTTCGCCTCCCA
>JALYSW010000409.1 GCA_030854615.1 Gemmatimonadota bacterium | reverse complement strand
CGCACGCGGCTCGCCCACTGGAAGGCCGACACCTTCTCGGGAAACTCGCTCAGAAACGGCGCCACCCACTGCACGAGCACGAACTGGCTCACCCCCACCGTCCCCGCGATCGCGAGCATCGATTCCAAAAACGGATGCGCCGTGAAGTAGATGAGCGCCGCGCCGATCGCGAACAGTCCGCCCACCGCGACATACCGCTGCCGTCCTGGGCGCGACGCCGCCCAACGCGAGATGCGCGGCGCACCCGCCATCTCCTCCTGCCCGCGCGGCGGCATGCGCCAGAGCACCACGAGATAGACGCCGTAGATCGCGATGAGCACGATTGCATCGATGATGCCGATCGACCCCTTGTACCAGATCCAGACGAAGTACATCAGCGGCGGAACGGTCGTCAGCACCTCCACCGCGTGCTCGTTTTCGAGTTGTATCGGCGCGAGAAAGGGTCTCGACTTGCGCCCGAAATACGCGGCCACGAAGAAGATCATCGGCCACGCCAGCCCGACCAGCAGTCTGATCGCGCCGGTGAAGTTCGCGATCGCGAGGTGGGAGTGACACCCGGGCGGCGGACTCGCAACGAAGCACCGCGGGCCGTCGCCCCCGGCCTGCCACGCGATCACCGCTTCCACGGCGAACTCCGGAAGCGTCTGCACCCACGCCAGCAGCGCCAGCGCCAACCCTTGCGAAATGAAGAACTGCGCCGCTTCGGCCGCCCACGCCACGAGAAAGGCGCTGGCGAGCATACTCGGGAAGGTCCAGAGCGCGGACCACGCTGCCGACGTTCCGCTGGCGATCAGGAGCAGCTTAGCTTTCACGGAGTACGTCGGGACTGGGTTGCGAGAAGGTTGGGGGAGCCGCAGCCAGGACTCAAGCGCAGTCGCGCATTCTTTCGGAGGTTCGACGCAAGACATGGCCACAAGGAAATCCAAATCGCGCAGCAACGGTCCGAGCGCCGACGAGCGCGACGTCGATCGTCCGGCGCGGCCGCTGAACGTCCGCACGCGCGTCGATGCGGCGACGGTCGCGGAGCCTGCAGCCGACTGGGGGCTCGATCTCGATCCCGCCCCGGAGCACAACGCCGAGTTCGAGCGCGTCATCCACCGCACCCTCGAGATCATCGGCGAGGATCCCGAGCGCGAGGGCCTCAAGAAGACGCCGCAGCGCGTCGCGAACTCGCTGACCTGGCTCACGCGAGGCTACGACATGGACGTGCACGACGTCGTCGGCGACGCGGTGTTCAACGAGCATCACAGCAGCATGGTCATGGTGCGCGACATCGAGCTCTATTCGTTGTGCGAGCATCACATGCTCCCGTTCTTCGGGCGCGCGCACATCGCCTACATCCCCGACGGAAAGATCGTCGGACTCTCGAAGCTCCCGCGCATCGTCGACATGTTCGCGCGCCGGCTGCAGGTGCAGGAGCGTCTCACCGAACAGGTCGCGCAGGCCGTGCAGGACGTGCTCGCGCCCAAGGGCGTTGGGGTCGTGATCGAGGCGATGCACCTCTGCATGATGATGCGCGGCGTGCAGAAGCAGAACTCGCAGACCGTCACCTCCGCGGTGCGCGGCATCTTCCGCAACGATGCGCGCACACGCGAGGAGTTCCTCTCGCTCGCCTACGGCCGCAACTCGCTCTCCCGGTGACCACTACCGGCGCGCCGAAGACCGCGCTCATCACCGGGGGCTCGCGCGGGATTGGGCTCTCGGTCGCGCACGCGCTCGTGCGCGCGGGCGTGCGCGTGGCGCTCATCGCCCGCGGCGCGGATGAGCTCAGGGAGCGCGCGAAGGAGCTCGGCGCCGACACCGTCGTTGTCTCCGCCGATGTCACGCACGTCGCCGACGTCGATCGTGCCGTCGCCGTGGTGCAGACGGCGTTCGGAGGCGCTCCCGACCTCCTCATCAACAATGCCGGGATCTTCATTCCCAAGGCGCTCGACGTCATCACGCCGGAGGAGTTCGAGCGGCTGATCACGATCAACCTCATCGCCCCCTTTTATCTGCTGCGCGCCATCTTGCCAGCCTGGAAAGCGCAGCAGCGCGGGCATCTCATCACGCTCGGATCCATCGCTGACCGCACGATCTTCGCCGAGAACGGCGCGTACTCCGCGTCCAAGTTCGGGATCCGCGCGATGCACGAGGCGCTGCGTGCCGAGACGAAGGGGACGGGGGTGCGCACGACGCTGGTGTCGCCGAGCGCGGTGGATACGCCGATCTGGGATGCGGTCGTGCAGGCGAAGGACAGCCGCTTTCCGTCGCGCGATCAGATGCTGACGCCGGACGCGGTGGCAGAGGCGGTGGTGTGGGCGGCGATGCGTCCGGCGAACGTGAACATCGACGAGCTCCGCATCTCGGCGGCATAGGCACGAGCCGTGTTTCTCGAGCTGGTCGATTCGCTCCGCTGCGTGTGCGCGCACGAGGACAGCTGGCTCGTTGCGCGCGCGGATGCGATGATCGAGCGGCACGTGGTGGAGGGGGAGCTCGGGTGCCCGGTGTGTCTCGCGCGGTATCCGATCCACGAAGGCGTCGCGGACTTCACGCTCGGCGAGACCACCCCTCGCCACGCAAGGGGGGTCGCACCCGATCAGATCAGCGCGCTGGCCCTCCGCGCCGCGGCGCTGCTCGGGCTCGGCGAGGCCGGCGGCATCGTGGTGCTCGCGGGCGAGTGGAGCGCCGCGGCGAAGGAGCTCATTGCGATGACGGAGAACGTGATGGTTCTGGCGCTCGACTACTCGCACACGCTCCGGAGTGGCGGCGCGCTTTCGCTGGCACGCATCGCGCACACGCTCCCGCTCGCCGCCGGATCGGTGCGCGGCATCGCGGTTGATGCCGCGCACGCGACGCCCTCGCTCCTCGCTGGTGCGGAGCGCGCCCTCGCGCCGGGCGGGCGGCTCATCGCTCCGGCCTATGCGCGAATTCCCGACACGCTGCAGGAGCTCGCCCGCGATGACGAACAGTGGGTCGCGGCGGCCTCCGCGGGCTCCAAACCCTCGACGCCGGTTTCCATCGCGGTCAAGCGACACGCGCCCGCATAGCTGCTATACGGTGAGTAAGATTCACGAGCGCACACGCGCTCTCTCATTTCAGGTGACTAATCCCATGTCCTCTGCCCATCTGCACCTTCAGGAAGACAAGCTCTACCCCTTCGACGCTCGCTGCGTCGCCAAGCGCTTTCGCCACGCTGCGATCTTCGGAGCGCTCGACGCGCTCAGCGTCGGCGAGACGATGCGCTTCCGCAATGACCATGATCCGATTCCGCTTCTCGCGCAACTGCGCGAGCGCTACGGCGACAGAATCACGATTGCATACGTGAGCAAGGAGCCGCGCGAGATCACCATCGACTTCGCCGTCGTCGCCTGAGGCGTTCGCCGCGCCGTGGGAGCCGTCGGTCAGGTTCCCGCGCGCGACTCCTCTGCCGTGTACGCCGCGTCGATCAGCGCCCGGAATTTTCTGTCGACCGTGCGCCGCTTGACCTTGAGCGTCGGTGTCAGCTCGCCGCTGTCGATCGTGAAGTCCTGTTCGAGCAGCACGACCTTCTTGGGTTTCTCGAACGGCGCGAATTTGTCGAGCGCACCAATGACCTCGCGCTCCATCTTCGCCTTCACCAGCGGGTTCGAGAGCAGATCGCGATGGTCCTTGAACGCGATGCTCTTGTAGGTCGCCCATCGAGCGAGCTGATCGAAGTCCGGCACCACGAGCACGAGCGGGAACTTGCGACGGTCGCCGATCATCACCGCCTGCACCACGTACTTGTTCGCCCGCACCGCATTCTCCACCGGCTGCGGAGCGATGTTCTTCCCGTTCGCCATTACGATGATGTCCTTCTTTCGATCCGTGATGCGAAGCAGCCCATCCTGGAGCGTCCCGATGTCGCCCGTGTGAAACCACCCCTCCGCATCGATCGCCTCAGCCGTCGCCTCCGGCTTGTTGAAATACCCCTTCATGACGTGCGGCCCACGTGTGAGGATCTCGCCGTCAGGCGCGATCTTCACCTCCACACCGGGGATGGGCTCACCAACCGTGCCGATCGTGAATCGCTTCGGTGTGTTGACCGCGATCACCGGTGACGTCTCGGTGAGCCCGTACCCCTCGCAGATCTTCAGCCCTGCAGCGTAGAAGAAGCGATTGATCTCCGGCCCCAGCGGCGCGCCTCCGGAGACGAAATACCGAAGCCGTCCGCCCACAGCCGCTCGAACCTTCGAGAAAAGCAGCCTGTCTGCTATCGCGTGCTCGAGCCCAAGCAGTATCCCCGGCTTCTTCCCCACGAGCGTCACGTCGGTCCAACGCTCGCCCACCGCCAGCGCCCAAAGAAAGATCCCGCGCTTCAGGCCGCCCGCGGTCGTCGCGGCGTCGGTGATGCGCGCGTGGATCTTCTCGTAGATACGTGGCACCGCCACGACGATCGTCGGGCGCACCTCCTGCATGTTCTTCGCGATCGTGTCCATGGTCTCGACGTACGCGATCGAGACGCCTCCAGCGAACATGAGGTAGTCCACCATTCGCTCGAAGATGTGCGACAGTGGCAGAAAGCTGAGCGACGTGTCCGTTGAGTCCATCGGCAGCAGATCGAGCGCCGCCGATACGTTCGACGCGATGTTGCCGTGCGACAGCATCGCGCCCTTCGGCTCGCCCGTCGTTCCCGATGTGTAGATGATCGTCGCGATCTGGTCGGGCTCGATCGCGAGCGCCGTCGCACGGTATTCCGCGGCGGCATCCGGCGTCATGATCGCCGCACCCTTTGCCTCGAGCGCCGTAAGCCTGATCGCGCCGCCGGTCGCTGCGTCCTCATCGAACACGATGATGTGCTGGAGCGCTGGCAGCTCGCTCTTCACCACTTCGATCTTCTTCGCCTGTCCCTTCGACGACACGAAGATCGCCACCGCTCCCGAATCGCGCAGGATGTACGCGACCTGCTCAGCGGGGAGCGTCGGATAGATCGGCACGTCGGTCATGCCGCTCATCAGGCATGCATAGTCGGCGATTGCCCACTCGGGGCGGTTCTCCGAGAGAATCGCGACCCGGTTGCCCGCGGGCACGCCCAGTGCGCGAAGCCCGAACGCGACGTGGCGAACGCGGTCGGCGAGCGTGCGGTGTGAGATCGGCTGGTAGATGCCATCGACCTTCGTCTGGAGCGCGTTCGGTAGATCGTGCTCCTCGACCGCATCGACGAACAGCTGCGACAGCGTGGCTGGATGTTTAGGCATACCGCCCTACGGAATGTGGACGAGCACCTTGAATCGCATCGGGCTTCCCGGCACCACCGTGCGGTCCGGATAAAATGCACGGGCTTCGACGACCACGGAGTCGTTGTACTGCTGCGCCACGGTGGATTTGTGGAGAAAACGCGTCGCCGTGCCTTCGACTCCGCTGATGCCGGTGGTATCGACGAGCGAGAACTTCGCGTTCTCGCCGGTCAGCAGCACGTGCGTCGAGTCTCCATCGTTGAAGCTGGCCGGGTAGATGAAGGAGTACTCGATCCGCCAGTGGTCCACCGGAATAGACTCCGAGGACACCGTCACCGATAGCGGGAAGAGCGAATCGGGCTTCACCGCGAAGTCGATCGTATCGTTTGCCGCCGTCTGGGTGATCAGCTGATCCGGGCGCAACACCACCCAGATCGTGTCCGGTGGCGATTGAAGCCCGCTCGTCTGCGCGACCACCCGCGCCGAGCCGAGGGCCTGCGCCACGACGTGGCCGGTGATCGAATCGATCGTGATGATGTGCGTGGTATCCGCGCGCCTGTAAATGAGCGGCGCATCCTGAATGGTGTCGCCGGACGCGTTGAACACCACCGCGCGCAGCGAGTCGATGCGGCCGAGTGTGTCGCGCAGCGAGTCGCCGACGAGCATCGACGGAAGCTGCGGCGGATTGAACTCGATCGAGACGGGCGTGTTCGGCCCCGACTTCGAGTCACCGCACGATATCGCCAGCGCAGAGAGGCAGACGAGCGCGGCGGCGCGTAGCCGCTCGGGCGTCCGCGCACTCCCCGCGGGCACCCGCCCGTTCACGTGAACCGCTCGGCGAGCAGCGTCGCGAGATTCACGAACGCCTGCGACGCGGGATCCGCGGGATCGCGCAGCACCACCGGCTGTCCGGCCGCGAACGCCTCGGACGCCGCCGCGCTGCGCGGGATCGTGATGTCGAAGACCATGTCGCGCGGAAGATTCGCGCGCAGATATTCAGTGACGCGCTGGCAGCCGAGGCTCGCCGGATCGTACATCGTGAGCACGATGCCATCCAGCGTGAGCTCTTCGTTCGTCGCCGCGATCTCCTGAATGCCGCGCAACATCTGCGGCGTTGTCTGCAGCGCGAGCGGCTCGCACTGGAGCGGGATGATGACGTGCTGGCTCAGCTCGAGCACGCGTCGCGGAATCGCGCCGAGCCCCGGCGGCGTGTCGACGATCACGACCTCGCAGCGCTCACGGGCGATCGCGATCATGTCGCGCAGCAGCGTGCTCGTCTCGATCTCATGGTTGTAGCCGATATGGCTGGTCTCGGTGCTCACGCTGCCGGCGAGAATGACGCGCAGCCAGGGGAGGGCGGTGGGGAGGATCACCTCGCGCAGTGGACGCGCGCCACTCAGAAAATCCGAGATCCCGTACGGCGCCTCGCCACGCCGGAGTCCGACACCGTAGCGCACCGCGCCCTGCGGATCGGTGTCGATGAGCAGCGTCTTCAGTCCGCGTCGCGCGAACGCCGCCGCCAGATTCACCGCCGTGGTGGTCTTGCCGACGCCGCCCTTCTGGCTGACGATGGCGAGCACATGTCCCACGCGCTATTCCGGCTCCGCGAGCGGTGCGGCACTCGTGCCGGACCGAAGCTGCTCGAGTGCAAGACGCGCGTGCGCGACCCATCGCTCCGCTTCCACACTGCTGGGCGCGTGATTGAGAAACGACGTCAGATGCTCCTCCGCGCCCGTTGCATCACCGCGCTTGAGCAGCAAAAACGCGAGTCCGTAGTGCGCACCACTCAACTCCGGATCGAGGTCGAGCGCGCGCCGATAGCAGCGCAGTGCGTCTTCGAGTCGCCCCGTCTTCGAGAACGCAATCGCCATGTTCTGGAGTATGCGCGGATCGCTCGGCCTGTCGCGCAGGGCGAGGCGGTAGGATGTGAGCGCGGCATCGTAGTCGCCCTGCCGCTCGAGCGTCAGCGCCTCGTTCAGGTAATCGAGTCGCTGCGGCTTTGGCGCTGCGTGGGCACTACCGCCGGTGAGCCGTTGCCACCAGGACATGCGTTTGGAGGCCGAGGTCGGGGTGGGCGGAAGCGCAGGCGGAAAATCCCCGGGGCAGGGATCCATCTGCGAGCGAGAAAAAAGTTATCGTCTACGTCACGAGGCAGCAACCGTGCTGTTGTAGTCGCAGGCTGCGGGCTAGCTTCCTCTGAATGGAAGAAAAGTGCCGCGACCGCATCTCAGGAGAGCCATGCCCCGACGCCGGGTAGTCGATCGTTCGCGAGGCGTGCTCGAAGTCGATTGGCCGCTGTTCGGCGAGATGTCGCGCGCGCTCGCGCTCAAGGTTGCGCGCGGCTACGACCCCGAGCTGGTCGTCGGCATCGCGACCGCAGGCGTGGTCCCGGGTGCCGTAATCGCCGCGATCCTCGACAAGCCCTTCCACTCGATCATCGTCAGCCGGCGCTATCAGGCGGAGGAGGTGCGGCAGACGCCGACCATCTTCGGCACTGTGCCGACCGATGTTCGGAACCGGCGCGTGCTGTTGGTGGACGAGACGTGCGACACGGGCTCGACGCTGCGGCTGGCCGTCGCCGCCATCGTGAATGCGGGCGCGTCGGACGTGCGGACGGCGGTGGGTTTCCGGACGGGGTCGTATCAACCCGATTTCGCGGGCCTGGAAACCGAGAGCACGATCGTGCTCCCGTGGGACCACGAGATGAATCTGGGCGGCTAGACGCCGCGCTGCGCGCTAGGCGACCGCAGCTACGGCGTCAGTGTAGCTGTATCCCTTCTCCATCTCGTCGTACACATAGCGCATCACGTCGGCGTTGCCGAGCAGGAAGCGGCAGCGGTCGTGGCCGGCGGAGCGGCACTCGACTTCGAGGACGGCGAGCGGAACGTCGGACAGACGGCCGAAGAAATCGGCGAAGAGTCCCGTCGTGATATGGCATCCCGGCTGATCGAGTCCCGCTCCGGGCTCCGACTCGCCCCAGTCCGCGGAGTCGACGGTCGCGAGCGTCTCGCCCATCGAGCCGACGGTGATCGAGCCCCAGCCTGCTTCGCGGAAGTACGTGGACGCCTTGCGCTGGAACTCACCAACCTCGAGATCCTCGGGCGCCGCCTTCCCCTGCTTGCGGAGCCACTCGCGGAACGACTGATAGACGGCTTCACCGCCCGCGTAGCCGGCTTCCTGAAGCGCACCCGCGGCTGCGGGACCGGCGTCGCGGAAGAGGATCGAGCGGAGCGCGGTGAGCGTCGTGCGGCTCATCGCGACCATCTTGTGGTCGGCCAGATCGATGGAATGGATCATGTCGGTATTTAGGATTCTCCCTCAACGCGCCGCAAGAGCCCCGCTTCATCGATGACCTCGATGCCGAGCGTTCTTGCCTTCTCGAGCTTGCTTCCGGCCGCCTCGCCCGCGACCAGGAAAGAGGTGGCCTTGGAAACGGAGCTCGTCACAGTCCCACCGTGCGCCTGGACCAGCCCTGTGGCCGCCGCCCGCGACAGGGTTGGGAGCGTACCGGTAATGACGACCGTCAGCCCCGCGAGGGAACGGCCAACGGTTTTCGCCTGCGGCTCGGTGAGCGTTAGCCCCTCCGTGGCGAGGCGCTTCATCAATTTGCGGCTGTTTGGCTCCGCGAAGTACTCGGCCACCGACTTCGCGATGATCCCTCCGATCCCGCGCACGCTCTCGACCTCTTCCACCGTCGCCGCCATCAGCGCATCGAGCGAGCCGAAGTGTCGCGCGAGGAGCAGCGCCGCGCCCTCGCCTACGTGGCGCACGCCGAGCCCGTTGAGGAGTCGCGAGAGCGGCTTTTCCTTCGAGTCCCGAATCGCCGCGATGAGCTGCTCCGCGCTCTTCTCGGCGAAGCGCTCGAGCGACACGAGTTGTTCTACGGTGAGCACGTACAGGTCCGCCATGTCCCGCACGAGCCCGGCCTCGATGAGCTGTGCGATCCGCTTGTACTGCAGCCCGCGAATGTCCATCGCGCCGCGCGATGCGAAGTGCACGAGCCCTTCGAGCTGACGTCCGGGACATTCGACGTTGGGACAGTAGACCGCAACCTCCTCCTCGTCGCGCAGGACGGGTGTGTTGCAGCTCGGGCAGCGCTTCGGCATGTGCCAGACTTTCTCGCTACCGTCACGCCGCTCGGGGAGCGAGGCGAGGACCTGCGGGATCACATCGCCCGCCCGCTTCACCTGCACGTAGTCGCCGACGCGCAGATCCTTCTCGTGGATCAACTCCTCGTTGTGCAACGTCGCGAGCTTCACCGTCGTGCCGCCGATCTCCACCGGCTCGAGTATCGCGAACGGGTTGAGCGCGCCCGTGCGCCCGACGTTCACCTCGATCGCGAGCAGCCGCGTAATCGCGATGTCGGGCGCGAACTTCCGCGCGATTGCCCACCGCGGCTCACGCCCGCCGATGATCCCGAGCTCTTCCTGCATCCGGAGCGAGTTCACCTTCACGACGACACCGTCGATGCCGAAGTTGAGCTGCGCACGCAGCGTGTGCTCCACCTTGTGCACGAACGTCGTAACGTCCTCGAGCGTCGCGCTGTTCTGCCGGTGCGACTCCACGGGAAAGCCCCAGCGCGCGAGCGTGTCGAGCAGCTCGCGCTGGGTAGTGAAGGGAAGCGCAACACCGTCGGGCGCAGCAGCGGCGAAGCCGAAGAAGCGCAGCGGGCGCTTCGCCGTCATCGCGGGGTCGAGCTGGCGCAGCGATCCCGCCGCCGAGTTCCGCGGATTCGCGAAGATCAGTTCGCCGGCCTTCGCGCGCTCCTCGTTCAGCCGCTCGAACGCATCGAACGGCAGATAGCACTCCCCGCGAATCTCCACCAGCCTCGGCGGGGCAGGATCATCCAGGCGCAGCGGGATGTCGCGCATCGTCCGCAGATTCGGCGTCACGATCTCGCCGATCGTCCCGTTGCCGCGCGTCGCGCCCGTCACGAGTACACCATTCTCGTAGGTCAGAGACACCGCTGTCCCATCGATCTTGAGCTCCGTGCTGTATCCGCCCGTCGCATCCTCTCCGACCTGCCGCGCGATGCGCGTCTCCCACTCGACCAGCTCGTCGTCGTCGAAGGCGTTGCCGAGCGAGATCATGGGGATCAGATGTGCGTGCTTAGCGAGCGACCCCTGCGGCGGCGCGCCCACGCGCTGCGTCGGTGAGTCGAGGGTGCGCAGCTCCTCGTGCTGCTCTTCGAGCTCCTTGAGCTCGCGGTACATGCGATCGTAGTCGAGATCCGAGATCTCGGGACGATCGAGCACGTAGTACTCGTACGACGCGCGCTCGAGGGCGCGACGAAGCTCCGCGGCGCGCGCGGCGAGGGTGGTGAGGCTCACGGACATACTCGAAAGTTGTTGGGAGGAGTAGCGACTGCAACTGCTTCCCACGAAAAGTGCCGAAAAAAACGAATCAAAGCTGGCATGGGAGAGACACTCTCGCCGCGCAGGATTCGATTCGTGCACTTTTCGTCTTCATCCGTGCTCGTAGCAAGCAGCCCCTCTCCCCTCTAGCCCTTCGCTTCCTCGCTCATCACTTCCATCGCCACCGATACCAGCCGCTCGAGCTCTTCATCGGCGTGCGCCGGCAGGAGCGTCTCCGCCCACATGTGATCCTCGGCGTTCGTGTAGCGGTCGAGCAGGCGGCGCACGAAGGCGACGAGCGTGATGCGTTGCAGCTCGCTGCGGCGCTGTGCCTGTTCCTGCGACTTCTGCCCCGTGAGGAGCGTCTCGAAGCGATGTGCATTGCGAAGCGCGTTCGCCGTGAGCGAGGCGATCACCTGGCAGAAGCGTACATCGCGGTCGGCGAAGGGTGCGGACTCGCGCTCGGTGCGCAGGAAGATCGCGCCGATGACCGTGCCGCGCCAACGGATCGGCACGACCACGATCGACCGGACGTTGCGCAGCGCGGCCATCATCTCGACACCCTGATACATCGGGTGCGTGCTCGCGTCGGGGATGAACACCGTCTCGCCGCTCTGGAATGCGCGCTTGAGCTCGGGATACCGATCCAGATCGACGATGAGATTCCCCATCGACGGATCTTCGTACGTCGCGACGAGCCGAACGCTCTGCGCATCGCCGGCGAGGTAGATCGAGCAGCGATCGAGGCCGAAGGTCTCGCCGAGCTTGCGGGCGATAGTGCGGAGGATGTCGGTGAAGTGCAGGGAGGCGGAGATCTCGGTGAGGATGTCCACCACGGCGACCAGATGGTCGCGCTCACGTTCGAGCTCCGCGACGCGCGCGCGAAGCACGCTCGTCTCGTCAGCCGGACCGCGCTGTTCCTCCACCAACTGCTCCGCTCGCATGCTGATCATCGACGTCCTTCACGTTCGCGTTGAATTCATCGTCGCCGAATCGCACGACGCGGTTGCGTCCAATCGACTTGGCGACGTAGAGCGAGTCATCGGCCGCCTTCACGAGCTGCTGGCGCGTGTGAATGCGGGGATGGGGCCAGCCCACGACGCCGACGCTGATGGTGCACTTCAGCGCTCCGCCGTCGTATTCGAACTGGTGCTCTTCTACCTCCTGACGCGCGCGCTTGGCGAACGTCACCCCGGCGTCCAGCACGGTGCCTGGAAGTAGGACCATGAATTCCTCTCCGCCGTAACGTCCGATGCGATCGATGTCGCGCGCGGCGTGCTTGAGAAGCCTGGCGACCTGCGTCAGCACCACGTCTCCAGCCTGGTGGCCGTGACTGTCGTTCACGCTCTTGAAGTGGTCGATGTCGAACATCGCGAGCGTGAGCGACTCGTGCAGTCGCAATGAGTGTTCGAACATCTCGTCGAGCGTCCGGTCGAGATGACGGCGGTTGAAGACGCCCGTGAGCACGTCGGTGATCGCCATCTGTTCGAGCTCGACGTTCTTCGCGGCCACCTCGTCCTGGAGCGCCTTGATGCGCAGCGACGCCGTCATGCGCGCCTGCAGCTCGGCGTAGTTGATCGGCTTGGTGATGTAGTCGTCCGCGCCCGAGTCCAGCCCGGTGACCTTGCTCTGCGTGGTGTCGAGCGCGGTCTGCATGATGATCGGGATGAACGGCAGCGTCTTGTCGGCCTTGATGCGACGCGCGACCTCGTTCCCATCCATGAGGGGCATCATCACGTCGAGCAGGATGAGGTCGGGCGGCGATGCGGCGACGAGGCGCAGCGCCGTCTCGCCGTCGGCGGCCGTGATCGTGCGGTAGCCCAGGGCATTGAGCCGCACGCGGAGCACTTCGACGTTGTCGGGGTGATCGTCGACGATGAGAATCAGCGGGGAGGAATTCTCCTCAGCGGCCATTGCCCTTCCCGATGAACTTCTCGACCTCGCTCACGACCGCCTTCGGCTCGCACGGCTTCGCGAGATAGCTGTCGCAGCCGACCTCCATCGCCTTCTCGCGATCCGATGCGAGGGCGTGGGCCGTGAGCGCGATGATCGGGATGCTGCGCGTCTCGGGATCGCGCTTGAGCACCTGCGTTGCCTCCCAGCCATCGATCACGGGGATCGAGATGTCCATCAGAATGAGGTCGGGGCGCTCGGCACGCGCCTTGGCGATCCCTTCCTCGCCATTGAGCGCTTCCATGACGGTATACCCGAAGTGCTGCAGGATGGTCGAGTAGACGATACGATTATCTTCATTGTCTTCGACCAGCAATACAGTCTTACCACCGATGCTCATGCGTCTCCTCGCCCCGGAGGGTCCCTGGCCTCGGCCCGGGAGAGGGAAACCGAAAATGGTGCGGCTTCGGCTTTCGAGGCCCGAAGCGTGCACACGTCGACCGTACCCGAGCACTGAGCAAACGGAGTTCACAGAGCGAAGGGCAGATCGACCGTGAGGGCATGGTCAGCAAGATTCTTACCATTGGGGGGCGTCGCTAAGGCCCCGTAACAGGAGTGTGTCATGGCACGTACGACTGATTACTCGAGCACCGGAACGCCCCCGCGGGCGCGCAAAGCCGACATGGACGCGAGCGACTCGCTCGACTCCGTCGCCTCCCACAGACCGCGTGGCAAGAGCTACTCGAGCAGCATGGAGATGAAGCACGCCGCGATCTTCGGCGCGGGAATCGCGCTTGGCGCGCTCATCGGCGCAGGAGCTGCACTCCTCTTTGCACCGCAAAGCGGTGAGGAGACGCGCGGATTGATCAGCGAGCGCGCGCATCAGTTCGGCGATCGCGTCGGCGACCGCATCGATGATGCTCGTGGCGACCTCGGCTGGTACATGCGCCGCGGACGCCGCAAGATGCGTCGCGGCGCCGAGCGTGGCAGGTGGGCCGGCCAGGATCTGGCCGACCGCGTTCGGAAAGGCTGGTAGCGCGGCGCGCGCTACTTCTTCTCCAGCTTCGCGAGCTCTTCCTGGGCCTCGCGCTTGTAATGCGCGTCGTTGTAGTCCGTGATCGGCCCGTCGATCACCGCTTGAAACTGCACCTTCGCCTTCTCGATGTCGCCCGGCTTATTGCGATCGCGATAAACCTCGGCGAGATCGAGATGGTGGGTGATGCGCACGGGATCGAGCTCCACCGCGCGCTCCATGTACCGCACCGCCTCGGCCCAGCTCGCCGTGCCGAAGATGTCGCCGCCGAGGAAGTTCTTGGCCATGAAGCGCGAGAAGCCGCTGAGTCGCATGATCTCGGCATTCCAACGTCCCATGACGTGATTCGCGCCCGCGTGCACGGAGTCGAGGCGCAGCGTCTCCATCGCTTCGGTACGCACGTCCTTCGCGAAGCGCACGCGCTCCTTCTTGCCGACCGAGAGCGCGACGCGGCCCACCGCACGCGCGACGCTGAAGTGCGCTTCGGGATCCGTCGGCTTGAGCGCGACGGCCTTCAGCGCGTCCTCCTTTGCCTCTGCGTATAGATCCTTCTGCTTGTCTTTGTCCGGCTCGTACTCGCCGAGGTCCACGAGCGTGCGCGAGGCTTTCCAGTAGGCCTCTTCAGCGTTCGAGTCCGCGGCGATCGCGGCCTTGTAATCGGCGAGGGCCGCGGTGGCGTTGAGGGCGACGGCGGCCTTGTCGCCTTCGGCGATGTGCTCGGCCGCCGATTGCGCTGACGCCACGGTCGCGAAGATGGACGCTGCGGCGGTTACTGCGAGGTAGCGAATCAGCATGGAAGATCCGACATTGGGGTCGTCTCTGAGAACTGAGACGTGAGTTCGGCGATCGGTGCGCGACCGGGATCAGCGCGTACGGACGCGCCGTCGCTGGCAGAAGCTAGATATACCCCACTACGCGGTCAATGCTCGCAATCCGGCTGATCGAACGAAAGCGCGACGGCGGGCGACTGGAAGCGGGCGAGTGGCGCGCGCTGCTCGGCGCGTACGTGACGGGGCACGTGCCCGACTATCAGATGGCGGCGTTTCTCATGGCCGTGTATCTGCGCGGGCTCGATCGCAACGAGACGGCGGAGCTCACGGACGCGATGCTGCGGAGTGGCGGCGCGCTCGATCTCCACGCGATTATTGCACCTCGCATCGACAAACACTCGACTGGCGGCGTAGGGGACAAGGTTTCGCTCGTGCTCGCGCCGCTGGCGGCGTCGGTGGGAATCGTGGTGCCGATGATGTCGGGGCGCGGGCTCGGGCATACTGGCGGCACGCTCGACAAGCTCGATTCGATTCCGGGCTTTCGCAGTGACCTCACGCTCGCGCAGGCGCGCGCGCAGCTCGAGCAGATCGGATGCGTGCTGCTCGGGCAGACGGGCGAGATCGCGCCGGTCGATCGGAAGTTGTACGCGCTCCGGGATGCGACCGCGACGGTCGAGTCGCTTCCGCTGATCGCGGCGAGTATCATGAGCAAGAAGCTCGCGGAGGGGCTGACGGGGCTCGTGCTCGATGTGAAGCGCGGATCGGGGTCGTTCCTGACGACGCTCGAGCGCGGTGTCGAGCTCGCGGAGACGATGATCGCGCTCGGCGCTGCGCACGGCTGTCCGGTGGTTGCGCTGCTCACCGCGATGGACCGTCCGCTCGGACGCGCGTGCGGAAACGCGCTCGAGATGGAGGAGGCGATTCACGCGCTGCGAGGCGAGGGTCCGCCGGATTTGATGGAGGTGACATACGCGCTGGGTGCGGAGATGATGCTACTCGGCGGGCTCGCGACGGAACGCGCGGAAGCGCTGGAGAGTCTGCGCGGAGCGGTTGCGTCTGGTGCGGCGGCGGAGAAGCTGAGGCGGGTGATCCAGGCGCAGGGGGGGAATCCGGCGGTGGTCGATGATCCGGCGCTGTTGCCGCAGGCGGAGGCGATCGAGCTCTTTCGCGCGCCGCGACGGGGCTTCATCGCGCAGATCGAGCCGAGGGCGGTTGGGCGGGGGATCATCGCGCTCGGCGGCGGGCGCACGACGATGGAAGATCGTATCGATCCCGGCGTGGGATTCGTGATCACGGCGAAGCCGGGGGATTGGGTCGAGGCCGGAGAGCCGATCGCGAGTGTGTTCGCGAGGGATGAGGCGGGGCTGCGCGCGGGGGCGAGCACGTTGCGCGACGCGATTCGAATTGGGGATGAGGCGGAGCCGCCGCTCGCGCTCGTCTCGCATCGCGTGACGGTGAAGGGAGTGGAGGCGTATGCGAGCTAGCGGAAGCTTCGGTCGATCGCGTCTGGCGATTGGTGTCATCGCGGTCGCGCTTCCGTGCGCCTTTTTTGCTCGGGGAGCTGTGGCGAGCGACGACCCCCGGATCGTGCGGATTCGCGCATGGTTCGCGGCGACGGAAAAGACGCTTCCGAAGCATCGTGTCGTGCGCAAGGAGCTTGCGGAGTTTTCGTCGGAGGGCGGGGCGCTCACCGCGTACTTCGCCGGCGACTCGCTGGCGAAGCTGGACGCCAATCTGTACGTGGAGAACGGACGCGTGACCTACGATTTCTACGTGCACCACGACTCGACGTATTTCGTGTCGCACATCATCGGGAAGTATTCACTCTCGATGGACGGCCGCATCATCCACCGTGTGCAGTACCGCATGTACTTCGATCACGATACGCTGATCAAGTGGATCGACACCACGGGGAAGGACTTGTCGGTGCAGGGACAGGTGGCGGCTGACCAGGCGGCGAAAGCGTTGGAGATGGGCCGCGCACTGATGGCGTGCGCGAACATGGCGGGGCCGAGCGTGTCGTGTCTGGCGCCGAGCAGCGACTCGACGCCGCCTGCGAAGTAGAAGCTGCGGATGCGCCGACGGTGACGATTCCACCCTCATCAGCCGCGCCGACGGCGCAGAGCAAGCGCTTCGTCTACCGAGCCGCATCCGCGCTCGCCGCCGTCTTCGTGATCGGTGTCGCCCTGGTGCAACACGAGCTGCACGGCGCGAAGGGGCTCGAGGACGCTAGCTTTGTGGGATTCGAGATCGCGGTGGGGCTGATCGCCTTTCGCAGCGGGATGGTGATCGCGAGGGGGTACGAGACGCTGTCGCGGTCGAGGCGTGAACGACGCGGCAAGAATTCGTGAGCACCGTTTCCATACTCTGACGAGACAATGACCAAAGTTTTCTTCGACGTCGCGATGTCACTGGACGGTTACATCGCAGGGCCCAACCGCGGGCCGAAGAACCCGCTCGGCGACGGCGGCGTCGACATGCACACCTGGATGTTCAACACGGCGACGTTTCGGGAGATTCTCCATCTTGGCGAGGGCGGCGGTACGGGCGGCGACGACGATCTCGTCAAGCGCGTCTTCGCGCGCGCGGGCGCGCATGTGATGGGGCGGCACATGTTCGAGGAGGGCGAAGTGAGCTGGCCGGAGGATGCGCCGTTTCATTCACCCGTGTTCGTTCTCACACACGACAAGCGCGCGCCATGGGAGCGAAAGGGCGGCACGACGTTCTACTTCGTGACGGACGGCATCGAGAGCGCGCTCGAGCAGGCCAAGGCGGCCGCGAAGGGAAAGGACGTGCGCATCTCGGGAGGCGCGTACACGATCAAGGAGTACATCCAGGCGGGACTCATCGACGAGTTCACCCTGCACATCGCGCCGATGCTTCTGGGCGAGGGCGTGCGGCTGCTGGATCGATTCAGCAGGGACAAGCTGAAGATCGAGCAGATGGAGGCGACGGGCTCGGCGCTGGTGACGCACATCAGTTATCGCGTGGTGCGGTGACGTAGCTTGGGCACTCACGGCGAGCAAAGAGGCGGCGCGATGATCTTCGTCACGCCGCCTCTTTTTGTTCGTCGAAAACCATCTTGAATTCTAGATATCCAGATTCCGCACGAACTTCGCGTTCTTCTCGATGAAGGCCCTGCGCGGCTCTACCTCGTCTCCCATGAGCATCTGGAAGATCCGGTCCGCCTCCACCGCATCATCGATGTCTACCTTCAGCAGCGTGCGCACGTTCGGATCCATCGTGGTCTTCCACAGCTGCTCGGGATTCATCTCGCCGAGTCCCTTGTAGCGCTGGATGTTGATGCTCTTCGTCTCGTTGCCGCCGAGGCGGTTGATGTACTCGACGCGCTCGTCCTCATCGTACGCGTAGAACTCCTCCTTCCCCTTCGCGACGCGATAAAGCGGCGGCTGCGCGATGTAGATGAAGCCGGCCTCGATCAGCTCCGGCATCTGGCGGAAGAAGAACGTTAGCAGCAGCGTGCGAATGTGCGCGCCGTCGACGTCGGCATCCGTCATGATGATGACCTTGTGGTACCGCGCATTCTCGATCGAGAAGTCTTCCTTGATCCCCGAGCCGATCGCCGTGATGATCGTCCGGATCTCCTCGTTCGACAGCACCTTGTCGATGCGCGCCTTCTCGACGTTGATGATCTTGCCGCGTAGCGGGAGGATCGCCTGGAACTGGCGGTCGCGCCCCTGTTTCGCGGAGCCGCCGGCCGAGTCGCCCTCGACGAGGTAGATCTCGCAGAGCACGGGATCGCTGAGGGAACAGTCCGCGAGCTTCCCCGGAAGGTTGCCGATGTCGAGCGCCGACTTCTTCCGCGTGAGATCGCGCGCCTTGCGTGCCGCCTCGCGCGCGCGCGCGGCCGACACCGCCTTCTCGACGATGATGTTCGCCGACTTGGGATGCTCCTCGAGATACGCCGCGAGATACTCGTTGAGCACGGTCTTCACCGCACCCTCGACCTCGGAGTTGCCGAGCTTCGTCTTCGTCTGTCCCTCGAACTGCGGCTCGTGCACCTTGATCGAAATCACCGCGGTCAGCCCCTCGCGAACATCGTCACCGGTGAGGGTGAAGTTGTCCTTCTTGAGCCAGTTCCCCTTCGTCGCGTACACGTTGATCACGCGCGTGAGCGCGCTCTTGAAGCCGGTGAGGTGTGTGCCGCCTTCGTGCGTGTTGATGTTGTTGACGAACGAGAAGACGTTCTCGCTGTAACCGTCGTTGTACTGCAGCGCGATCTCGATCGCGATGTCATCGCGCTCCGCCTCGATGTACACGACGTCGTTGTGAAGCGCCTTGCGGCTCGCGTTGAGATAGGCGATGAACTCCTTGAGCCCGCCCTTGGCGAGGAAGAGCTGCGACTTCTTCGAGTCCTCGCGCTCGTCGGTGATCGTGATGCCGATCCCCTTGTTCAGAAACGAGAGCTCCCGGAGTCGCGAGGCGAGCGTGTCGAACTGATAGACGAGCTCCGTGAAGATCGTCGCGTCCGGCTTGAACCACACCGTGGTCCCCGTCTCCGCCTTCGGCAGCTTGCGGAGCACCTTGAGCTTCGTGGTCGTGTCGCCACGCACGAAGTCCATATAGTACTCCTGCCCATCGCGGCGCACCCACACCTTCAGCTGCTCGGACAGCGCGTTGACGACGGACACGCCGACGCCGTGCAGTCCACCCGACACCTTGTAGCTGCTCTTGTCGAACTTGCCGCCCGCATGCAGCACGGTGAGCGCGAGCTCGACGCCGGGAATCTTCTCCACGGGATGGATGTCGACCGGAATTCCGCGCCCATCATCGGCGACGGTGATCGAGTTGTCAGCGTGAATCGTGACTTCGATGTGCGTCGCGAAACCCGCGAGCGCTTCGTCGATCGAGTTGTCGACGACTTCATATACCAGGTGGTGCAGCCCTCGCTCCGACGTCGAACCGATGTACATCCCGGGGCGCTTCCGAACCGCTTCGAGCCCCTTGAGCACCTGAATTTGACCGGCGTCGTACTGCGTCGGCTGAGCCGTGGTCTTTGCCATGCGCACCCTGTCTACGTGATGAAACCGAGTCCCGAAGAAAGGCCGAATCACGACTCCTCTCCAGCCTGTCTAATTTACTCCAAATTCGTTCCACTTCAAGCAGTTAGCCCATGAGCCGCCAATGGATCCGGGCGACCTTTCCCGTCGTCCGCCCAACGTTGATCGCCACCAACAGCTGAGGCTCCATCAGCGACAGCTCGCTCATCCATGAGCTCGTCTTTACCGCGACGAACAACGTCCCATCCCGCGTGATCATGATGGGCTCCGTCACCGCCGAAATCTGCTCGCCAACCAGCGCCGGCCATTCCGGAACGACACGCGCCTGATCGACGCGATTCCCATCCTTCGTGCCCGCCATGAAGCTCGCGAGCAGCTCCGACATCTTCACCGGCTTGTGCGACGGACGCTTCACGCGTCGCCTCGGGTCAGCGCGCCGGCGTTCACCCGCCACCGCTCGAGCCGCGTGAACGCCTCCGGAATGTCCGCGTCGCGAGGCACCGCAACGATCGTCTGCCCGCGCTCCTCCTGCGACAGCAACTCCAGAATCCGCGCCGCACGCCGCGCGTCGAGCTCGGCGAAGGGATCGTCGAGCAGCACCAGTGGCTCCGCGCGCGTCGCCTCGCGCAGCGTCGCCGCCTCGAGCAGTCGCAGCGCGATCGCCGCCGTGCGCTGCTGCCCCGACGATCCATACATCCGCAGCTCGCGCCCCTCGAGCGAGAGATCGAGATCGTCTCGATGCGGCCCCGCATGCGTGATGCCACGCTTCACGTCGATCGGACGCTTCTGCTCCAGCGCCGCCAGCAGCGCCTGCTCCGCATCGCCGCGCGACGCATCCAGCGAGCTCGCGTACCGCAGCCGCGCCGCCCCCCGCTCGCCGATCGCCTCGCACCGCTCCGCGTACTGCTCGGCGTAGCTCGTCGCCCACTCCTGCCGCGCCGTGTAGATCACCGCGCCATGCTGCGCGAGCGCCGGCTCCCACACCGCCGCGCACGCCTCGCGCGCCGCGTGGTTGAGCCTCATCTCGCGCATCGCCGCGTTCCGCCGCGCGAGCGCACCGCGGTAGCGCTGCAGTGCGAGCAGATACGGCCGCGAGCTCAGCCCGAGCATCACATCGAGAAAGCGCCGTCGCTCCACCGGCGCGCCTGCAACGAGCACCGCATCGCGTGGCGAGAAGATCACCGCGGGGAAGGCGCCGAGCGCGTCGGCCATCCGCTCGGGCTCACCGCCGTCGAGCAGAATTTTCTTGCGACGGCCGAGGCGGTCGAAGCCCACCGACACGTCGTGCGCACGCGCCCCTTCGATCGTCGCGGCGAGATGAAAGCCCGACTCGCCGAAGGTGACGAGCTCCGCATCCTGCGCACCGCGCAGCGATCGCAGCAGGCGGAGGTAGTAGATCGCCTCGAGGAAGTTCGTCTTCCCTTGTCCGTTCTCTCCCACCAGCGCGATCCCCGCCGCGGGTAGCTCGATCTCCGCTCGCTTCAGATTCCGGAAAGCGCGAATCGAGAGCCGCCGCAGCGCGCTGTGCGCAACCGGATGCTCGGGAACCGCGCCTACCGCGGCCATCACGTGCCGGTGAACGCCGCGGGACGCTTCTCGAGAAACGCGCTCATCCCCTCGCGCATGTCCTTCGTCGTGGCGATCAGACCGAAGTGATTCGCCTCGATGACGAGGCCTTCCTCGAGCGTGGTGTCGAGCCCGCGATTCACCGCCTCGATGCACAGCGCGATCGCCACCGGCCCATTCGCCAGAATCTGCTTCATCATCGCCTCGGCCGTTGCGATCAGCTCCGCCTGCGGCACCACCTTGTTCACCAGCCCGATCCGATACGCCTCGGCCGCATCCGTCATCTCCGCGGTGAGCATCAGCTGCAGCGCACGCCCCTTGCCGATGAGGCGTGGGAGGCGCTGGGTGCCGCCGTAGCCGGGGCCGATACCGAGCTTCACTTCGGGGAGCCCCATCTTCGCGTTGTCGGACGCGATGCGGATGTGGCATGCGAGCGCGAGTTCGAGTCCGCCGCCCAGCGCGAAGCCATTGATCGCGGCGATCACCGGCTTGGGCGACGTCTCGAAGCGAGTGAAGACGCGCTGTCCGACCATCGCGCGCAGGCGGCCATCCAGCGACCCCTGCGTCGCGAGCTCGGCGATGTCCGCGCCGGCCACGAACGCCTTCGCGCCGGTGCCGGTGAGGATCGCGCCGCCCACATCTGCGCGGCGGATGACTTCGCCGATCGCCTCGTCGAGCTCGGCGATCGTCGCGTCGTTCAGCGCGTTGAGCTTGTCGGGGCGATTGATCGTGATCGTGGCGATGCGATCGCGAACGTCGAACGTGAGATTGGTGTAGGGCATAGGCGGGGTGAGAGCTGCTCGAGTTGGCGGCCTTCAGGTCCCGAAAGCTATACCGTCGGACTGCTTCTTGCTTTCCCGCTGGAGGGTATGAGCGCACAGTGGATTACGCGGCACGGGGGCAAGCGCGCGGGCTTCCGATATCAGAATTCGCAGGGGCGCGCGGTCACCGATGGGAAGCAGCTCGAGCGCATCAACGCTCTGGTGCTCCCGCCCGCCTGGCGCGACGTGCACATCGCCGCCATGCCGCGCTCCGCGATCCAGGCGTGGGGCTTCGACGTGAAGGGGCGCAAGCAGTATCGTTATCACGAACGGGCGGTCGCAGTACGCGAGCAACGCAAGTATTATCGCGTGCGCCATCTCGCCCGCGACCTCCCGCGCATTCGCGAGTCGCTCTACAGCGAGATCGCGCACGGCAACGTGCTCACGCGCGACCGCGTCGCCGCCGCCGTGGTACGCCTCATCAGCAAGGGCTTCTTTCGCGTCGGCAGCGAACGCTATGCGCGCGAGAACCGGACGTTTGGTATCTCGTCGATGCTCAAGCGGCACGTGCGCGTGGATGGCAGTGCCATCGTCTTCGACTTCAAGGGGAAGTCGAACAAGCAGCAGAAGCACGTTGTCGTCGACCGCGCGCTCGCGAAGATCATGCGCGCGATGCTGGAGTCGCCGGGCAGCAGGCTCTTTCGCTACACCGACGGCGCGAAGTGGAAGAATCTCTCCGAGCGCGATGTGAACGGCTACGTGCGCCACGTGACATCCGTGCGCTACACCGCGAAGGACTTCCGCACATGGGGAGGCACCGTGCGCGTCGCCACCGTCCTCTCCGACCTTGGCGCGCCCGCCAACGATCGTGAGGCGAAAAAGAACGTCGTGCTTGCGATCAGGCTCGTGAGCGCGGAGCTCGGGAACACGCCGGCGATCTGTCGCGCGTCGTACGTGCATCCGATCATCATCGCACGCTACCTCGATCACGGCGAGACGATCATGCCGCGCGCCTCCGGAAAGACCGCCGGCGGGCACTATCCGGAGGAGCGCGCGCTCATCCGTTTTCTCGACGAGCACTTCCCCGAGCGCCGCAAGCGCGTGCGCGCCGAGGACAAGGTGGCGGCGTAGCACGACTGCGATAGCTTTCGCCGCATGCAGTCAGTTCTCGCAATCGACTCTGGCACCACCGGCGCAACGTGCCTCGTGATCGCGGCGAACGGTCGCGTGCTGGGACGCGGCTACCGCGAGATCCCGCAGCACTACCCTGAGCCGGGACAGGTCGAGCACGAGCCGCTCGACATCCTGAATTGCACGCTCGATGCGGCACGCGAGGCGCTCACGACGTCGGGCGTCACGCCGACCACCATCGGCATCACGAACCAGCGCGAGACCGTCGTGCTCTGGAACCGCCACACGGGTGCGGCGGTCGGGCGCGCGATCGTGTGGCAGGACCGGCGCACCGCCGCGCGCTGCGCCGCGCTCGCCCCCCACGCGGAGGACATCGCCGCGCGCACGGGACTGCTCCCCGATCCGTACTTCTCCGCGACGAAGCTGGAGTGGCTCCTCGCGCACGAGCACATCGCGGCGATGGCGGACGCTGGCTCGCTCGCCGCCGGCACCGTCGACTCCTGGCTGATCTGGAATCTCACCGGGGGTGCGGTGCACGCGACCGATCACACCAACGCGTCGCGGACGATGCTCTACGACATCCGCGAGCACGCGTGGAGCGATCACCTGCTCGCGAGCTTCGGCGTGCCGCGCGCGATCCTCCCCGAGGTGCGCGCGTCGAGCGGCGACTTCGGCATGGCGCGCGGCGCCATCCTCGGCCTCTCCACCGACGTCCCGATCCACGGCGTCGCCGGCGATCAGCAGGCCGCGCTGTTTGGACAGGGGTGCTGGGAGTCGGGGCAGGGGAAGAACACGTACGGCACCGGCGCCTTCCTTCTATTGAATACGGGCACCGCGATCGGCGCGCCTGGCGGCGGCCTCCTCACCACCGTCGCCTGCGACGCGACCGGGGCTCCCGCGTACGCACTCGAGGGCGCGATCTTCGTCGCGGGCGCGGCGGTGCAGTGGCTGCGCGACGGACTTGGCATCATCGAATCCGCGGCCGAGACTCAGGCGCTCGCGAGCGGGATCACGTCGAACGCCGGCGTGTATTTCGTACCAGCGCTCACGGGACTCGGCGCCCCGCACTGGGAGCCCGAGGCACGGGGCACGATCGTCGGCCTTACGCGCGGCACCACGCGCGCGCACCTCGCGCGCGCGGCGCTCGAGGCGATGGCGTACGCCACCGCCGACGTCATCGACGTAATGAAAACGCGCGGACGCTGTACCTTCGAGCGGCTGCGCGTGGATGGCGGAGCCACGGAGAATGACTGGCTGATGCAGTTCCAATCCGATGTTCTCGGCGTTCCCGTCGAGCGACCCGACATGACGGAGACCACCGCGCTCGGCGCAGCGGGTCTCGCGGGAATTGCCGCGGGGGTGTGGCCCGATGCACGCGCATTTCTCGGCACGCGAAAGTTCCGCGTATTCACACCGGCCCCCAACGCGGCGGATGCACGCGCGGCGCGCGTTGGCTGGGAGCGCGCCGTGCGCGCGACACTTTCCTGGGCGCGTGACCGCGGATCGCATGACCCCGATTCGCGAGCCGCCACGTGACGCGCCCCGCGCTCGCTCGCAAGCTCGACGCCCACTGCGCATCGCTCGGCGCCTGCCGCAGGTGCGGGCACAACGATACCGGCGTCGTCCCGATTCTCTCGCCGGCGCGCGCGCCGAGGGTGATGCTCGTCGGCCAGGCGCCCGGGCAGGTAGAGGCCAGCGCAGGTGAGCGCCGCGCGTTCGCGGGGCGTGCCGGAAAGACGATGTTCCGCTGGCTCGAGCGCAGCGGCGTCGACGAGGCGACCTTTCGTTCGCGAGTGTACATCGCGGCGATAACGCGCTGCTATCCGGGCGCGCATCCCTCCGGGCGTGGCGACCGCGTGCCATCTCGCTTCGAGCAGCAGCAGTGCAGCAGCTGGCTCGAGTCCGAGCTTTCGCTCATCAAGCCGAAGCTGCTGATCCCCGTCGGGAAGCTCGCGATCGAGAAGTTTCTCGCGCCCGCGCCGCTCGATCAGATCATCGGCAGGGTACACGAGGTCGATCACGTGGGAGGCCGGTCGATCGTGATCCCGCTCCCGCATCCGTCTGGCGCGAGCAGCTGGGTCAATGCCCCGCAGCATCGCGCGCTGCTCGAACGAGCGCTCGACCTGCTCGGAAGTGAGCTTGCGTCGATCTGGGGCGCGTCGACGTTGGGGCGGAGCGCCTGATGCGCGGGCTCATACTCGCCTTCGGGCTGCACGCCGGCGGCGGCGATCACTGGTTCGGCACCGACAAGGTGAAGCACTTTCTCGTCTCGGCCTTCGTGGAGAGCGTCTCGTACAGCGCGCTCCGCTCCGTCAACGTACGCCACGATCAGGCGCTCATCGGCGCCTCGGCCTTCACGTTGGGTGTCGGGGTAGGGAAGGAGCTTTACGATCATCACTCGTACGGGCTCTTCAGCGTAAAGGACCTCACCTGGGACGTCGCCGGGAACGCGGCGGCCGCAACCGTACTCGCGCACACCCGGTGAAGTGCTCCATTGGCCCCAATCCTACTACTGTAGCGTGCGGCCGACCCATATATTCCACCTGCTCGCGGAACCGATAGAACGGCAACCTCACCCAGGGCCTTTCATGACCGACTCCGCCAACGGGGACGCAACGTCCACCGAAGCAGACGAACGGCGCACGAACGAGGTTCTCCGCGCGCTCGTGAGCGAAATGCTCGAGCGAGTGCGCGAGGTCACCCGCAGAACGTCAGCATGGAGCGCAGAGGAGCGGGCGCAGGCAGAGGCAGAGCTCGAGGCGATCATGTCGCACGTACGACGCGAGGCGACCACCGAACGCAAGGAAGACTGATCCCGGCATCAGGGAGACGACCATGAAGGCGCGCAACAAGTTTCTCATCGGTGGAGCGGTGATCCTCGGGGTCGCGGCGTATCTGATGGTGACATCGATCCGCCAGACCGGTGTGTACTATCTCACACCAACCGAGCTTTCCTCGAAGATCTCGGCCGATCCGTCGTTCTACGAGACGGGGGTGAAGGTGGGCGCGCGCGTCGTCCCGGGCTCGATCGTGCGTGATGCGTCAGGGCGCTCGATGACCTTTGCCGTCACCGATGGCGCGCACAACTATCCCGTGTCGTATCGCGGGCTGCCGCCGGACACCTTCACCGATGGTGTCGACGTCGTGCTCGAGGGACGGCTGGAGCACGATGGCACCTTCCGCGCGACGACCGTGCTCGCGAAGTGTGCGTCGCGCTATGAAAACGCTCCGGAGAAATATCGCAGCGTGCCCGGCTACACGTCGGCGCCTGCGGCCGCGCACTCATGATTCTCATCGGTGAGCTCTCGCTCTGGGTCGCGCTACTCATGGCGGTCTGGGGCACGACCGTCGGCTTCGCTGGTGGCTATTACAAGCGTCCAGAGCTGATCGCGAGCGCCGAGCGGGCGTCGTATGCGACGTTTGCGTTTTTGCTGCTGGCGGCGCTGGGACTCTGGACGGCGCTGCTGCGCTCCGACTTCTCCTTGCGCTACGTCGCCTCCTACACGAGCGCGAATCTCCCGTCGATCTACAAGGTCACCGCGTTCTGGGCGGGACAGTCGGGATCGCTGCTGTTGTGGGCGTTCATTCTGTCCGGCTACTCGGCGATCGCCGTGTGGACGAATCGGTCGCGCAACCGCGAGCTGATGCCATACGTCACGGCGACGCTCTCCGCCATCACGCTCTTCTTCGTGATGACGCTGTGCTTCGGCTCGAATCCGTACGATCGCCTCGATTGGATTCCGCCCGACGGCACGGGGCTCAATCCGCAGCTGCAGAATCCGGGGATGGCGATCCATCCGCCGAATCTCTACCTCGGCTACATCGGAACCGCGGTCCCCTTCGCCTTCGCGATCGCCGCGCTCATCACCCGGCGCCTCGATGCCGGCTGGCTCGCCGCGGTGCGCCGCTGGACGCTCGTCTCGTGGTTCTTCAACACGACGGGCATCATCCTCGGCATGTGGTGGGCGTACGTCGAGCTCGGATGGGGCGGCTACTGGGCATGGGATCCCGTCGAGAATGCGTCGTTCCTGCCGTGGCTGATCAACACCGCGTTTCTGCACTCGATCATGGTGCAGGAGAAGCGCGGAATGCTGCGCAAGTGGAACGTGACGCTCGTCGTCTCCGCGTTCCTGCTCGCGATCCTGGGCACCTTCATCACGCGCAGCGGGGTCATCTCGAGCGTCCACTCGTTCGCGCAGTCGAACGTCGGCTACTGGTTCCTCGGCTTTCTCGTGCTGGCGATCGCGGCCACGGTGTATCTCGTCTCGACGCGCCTCAACGATCTCGAGGCGAAAGCGGAGCTCGAGAGCCTCGTGAGCCGAGAGGCGAGCTTCCTGTTCAACAATCTGCTGCTCGTCGGCATCGCGTTCGCCGTGCTGTGGGGAACGCTCTTCCCCATTCTCAGCGAAGCGGTGACGAACAACAAGATCACGGTCGGCCCGCCATTCTTCAACAAGGTGAACATCCCGCTCGGTCTGGCGCTCCTCGCGCTCACCGGGATCGGGCCACTCATCGCGTGGCGGCGCGCGAGCGCGGCGAATCTCAAGCGACAGTTCACGGGTCCGCTGCTTGCCGGCGTGACGACCGGCGCCGCGCTCTTCGCGCTCGGCATGCGCGAGTTCGGTGCGCTGATCGCGTACACGCTGTGCGGATTCGTGAGCGGCACGATCATCCAGGAATTCTGGAAGGGTGTGGGTGCGCGGCGCCGGATGTACAAGGAGAACGCGGTGATGGCGCTCTTCCGCCTCGTTGCGCGTAACCGTCGCCGCTATGGCGGCTACATCGTGCATGTTGGCATCGTGATCCTCTTCGCCGCGTTCGCGGGACTCGCCTTCAAGGAGGAGTTCGACGTCACGCTCAAGGGCGGGGAGACGTACGAGGCGACGGATCCGTACGGTAACCAGTGGCGCTTCGTGAGCCAGGGCGTCTCGCGCTACGATGAGCTCAATCGCCAGACGACGGCGGTGCTCCTCGACTCGTATCGCAACGGCACGAAGGTCGGCGTGATCAAGACCGAGAAGCGTCAGTACATGGACAGCCGCGGCGCGCCGACATTCCAGCCGGCCACCGAAGTCGGGATCATGGAAGGGATTCGCGAGGATGTGTACGTCGTGCTCGCTGGCGTCATTGGCGAGGATACGGCGGAGATGCGCATCACCTTCAATCCGCTCGTCTGGTGGGTGTGGTACGGCGGTCTGATCATGGCGGTCGGTGGGCTGATCGTGATGTGGCCGCAGGCGGAGAAGCGGCGCGCGCAGGCGGGCTACTCGACGGTGCTACAGCCGGCGGAGCAGAAGTCATGAGTGATACGATCATTAGCCGCCGCGGCTTCTTCGCGCTTTCGGCTGCCGGCGCGGCAACGGTCGCGCTCGCGCGCGTCGCGCGCGCGCAGGAGGGTGCGCAACAGGGGGGCGAGGCCGCGAACACTGGAGCGGCGAACACGGTGATGGACACCGATCGCCTCAAGTCCGTGCAGCTGCCCTCCAAGGGCGCGGCGGTGATGAATCAGGCGAAGCGCGATGAGCTCGAGCACCATATCCACTGCCAGTGCGGATGTAATCTCGACGTCTATACCTGTCGCACCACGGACTTCTCGTGCCAGGTGTCGCCCGCGATGCATCGGGATGTGATGGCGCTCGTCGCCGGCGGCTATTCGGCTCCCGAGATCATCGCGGCGTTCACGAACGTCTACGGCGATCGCGTGCTCATGGCGCCGCCGTCGACGGGGTTCGATCTCGCCGCGTGGATTACCCCCTTCGTGGCGCTCGCCGGTGGGATCGGGCTCGTGCTCGTCGTGCTCAGGCGCCTCCACGCGCCGGCGCTCGTGCCCGCGATCTCTCCAGTAGTCGTCGACGCGACGCCGTCCGAGCAGGCGCGCCTCGACGCGCTCGTGCGCACCGACGATCGGTGATTCCGCTCGTCGTCGGCGCGCTGCTCGCCGTGATCGCGCTGGTGCTCGTGCTCTACCCGCTCTTCGACGATCTCTCCCTGCCGAACCGTCGCGCGCGCGCTCCCGAGGCGGCCGCGCCGAGTGTGGAGGCGGTGCAGGCGCTGCGCGAGATCGAGTTCGATCGTGAGACGGGGAAGCTCTCCGATGGTGACTATAGTGAGCTCAAGACCAAGTACACGCGCGAGGCCGTTGCGGCCCTGCGCGATGAGGACGCCGGCCTCTCGGGATCGCAGGGCGATGCGGCCGAGGCGGTGATTCTGCAGTACCGCCGCCGGGCGCTGGGGTGCGCGCTCGACGGCCCGCGTCCCGAGCCCGACGCGATCTACTGCTCCGCGTGCGGGCTCTATCTCGCGGGGAGCTGCGCGCACTGCTCGGCCCCGATCACCGAGATCGGCGCGCAGTTCTGCGCGAGCTGCGGAGAGTCGCTGGCAGCGTAGCGGGACGCCCGGCTACAGCTCGAGCCGTTCCAGCCTGCGCAGCGCGATGTTCAGCGGAACGAACGTGCAGGTGAGGCAGAGCAGCAGCGCCAGCCCGAAGCCGAAGTACATGTCCGAGGGGTTCGCCGCGCCACCAAATGTTTCGGCCGTGAGATAGCCGTACACCGGCCGCGCCTCGAGCAGCACTACTCCGCCGACGAGCCCCGCCGAGATCATCATGAACACGAGACCGCCGAACGACGTGGGAATCTGCGCGGCGTTCTCGGTGTCGTATTGCGGAAAGACCGCGCCGAGTCCGAGCGCGAGCCCGGCGATCGCGAAGGTGAGAAAGACGATCGTGAAGATCGAGACGAGGAAGATGAACTGCGTCACCTCGAGCATCGCGTCCGTGACGCCGACGATTCCCACCGCGAGAATGAGCAGCGGCAGCGTGCCGATCCAGAATTTGGACCAGAGCAGCGCACGCATCGGCAATGGGCTCGACTTGAGCAGCCAGAGCGTGCGCCCTTCCACGCTGACTGCCGGGAAGATGAATCGTGCGGCGATCGACGCCAGCACGAAGCCCGCGAGCCCGAGATTCAGGAACGGGATCGTATTGACGAGAAAGGTCGTGATTCCCTCTCCACTGAGCGGCAGGAACTTCACGTTGAAGACGTAGACGATCACCAGCACCGCCAGCAGGATCAGCTGCGACCACTGCGTCGTATCGCGGAAGAAGACACGCAGCTCCTTCATCACCAGCTCCCGCCGCAGAATGCCGAACGGTTTGAGCAGGAAGTGCCCGGCACGCCGCGCGACGCGCCCGCGCACCCAACGCTGCGTGCTCTCCTGTGCCTTCGTGAAGCCCGCCATGTAGAGCTTCTGGTGCAGGAGTGCGCCCATCACGAGCACCGCGCCCGCCGTCGACCACAGCAGGTACAGCGCGAGCCAGTCCGTAGTCCCCTCGAGCGACGACATGATTGTGCGCTGCACCCACTCACTCGGCAGATACGGCGCGGTTGGTGTGCGCAGCAGCGCGATGAAATCGACCAGCGACTGCAGCCCCTCCGGACGCGCGAACTTCTCGGGACGCAGAAGGCGGAAGAGGAGCACGATGCCTGCCGCCGTGAGCACCGCGACGATGCTGAGAATGTCCTTCGTGCGTCGCGCGGGGAACGCGTTCACCAGCACGATCACGAGCGCGGCGCCAATTACCGCGGGGATGATCAGGAAGGGAACGAAGGTCGCGACGGCGATGAACGGAAACATCAGCCCGCCGCGATAGACCCACCCGTACGCCGCGAAGATCGGCACCGCCATCAGCGCGATCATCCAGCTCGAGTGCAGCATCGATTCGGTGAGCTTCGCGCAGTAGAGCGTCAGCCAGTTCACCGGCGCCGATACCAGCAGCTCGAGATCCTTCGCCAGGAAGAACGTCGACAGCGCCGTGATGATGTTGGACAGCAGCAGGATCATGAAAAAGCTGATGAACACCAGCCCCAGCACCTTTCCCGCCAGTAGCGAACCGATCTCCGGCGTATTGCGGAACACCGTGAGCACGCGCGTGAGCACGAACAGCACGAAGCTCCAGAAGAGCAGTCCGATCCCGGCCACCAGCGTCCAGCGCCAGCCGTGACTCTTCTCGCCGGAGCGCGACGCGCGGCTCACCGCCGTCAGCACCTTCGGCCGCAGCAGATGATTGTACGACGGGTTCGGCTTCTTCCCGCGCTGGGCAGGATCGGTCGTCCCTTCGAGCACCGTGATGATCGCCTGCCGCCCCGTCGTCCGGCGCAGTCCCGTCACCTCGGCACTCGTGCGCCGCGGGCCGGTGGTGCCCTCAGGCATCGAGAACCTCGACCAGCTCGCGCGCTGCATTCTCGCCGGTGAGTCGCAGGAAGAGCTCCTCGAGCCCCTTCGCTCCCGCACCGACGCTCTCGTACAGCTCGTCCATCGTTCCGGCGGCGCGGATGCGCCCGGCCTGGATGATCGCGACGCGGTCGCACACCGTCTCCGCGACCTCGAGCGTGTGCGTCGACATCAGGATCGTGTGCCCGCGCTTCGTGTATTCGCGAAAGAGATCCTTGAGAATGCGCGCGGCCTTCGGGTCGAGCCCGACCATCGGCTCGTCGACGACGATGACCTTCGGCTTGTGCAGAAACGCGCTTGAAATGATGAGCTTCTGCCGCATCCCGTGGCTGTAGCTCTCGACCAACTCGTCGCGCCACTCGAGCAGATCGAACAGCGTCAGCAGCTCCGTCATCCGCCGTTCGATCACCGGACCATCCTGCCCGTACAGCCCCGCGACGAAGCGCAGGAACTCGGCGCCCGTCAGCTTCTCGTAGATGAACGGGCGATCGGGGATGTAGCCGAGAATCGCCTTCGCGGCGATCGGGTCCTTCGCCACATCGATGCCATTGATGTGCACCGTCCCCGATGTCGGTCGCAGGATTCCCGCGATCATCCGCAGCGTCGTCGTCTTCCCGGCGCCGTTCGGGCCGAGAAAGCCGAAAAGCTGTCCGTGCGGGACGTCGAGATTGATCGAGTCCACGGCCGTGAAGGTGCCGTACCGCTTCGTCAACGCCTTGAGCTGGATCATGTGATCAACGGTTTGTCGGAGGGTGTCGCGCTTTCTTCGTGGCGACGCTTTGCTTCGCTTCGATCGACCAGTTCAGGAACGCTATCTCGTACGCAGTGCGCTTGAGCGTGAAGGTGCCCGTTGGCGTCGTCTGGATCGCACGCCCGCGCTCGTCGATCCATCCGCTGATGATCGTCGAGCTCTGCGGATCGAGGCGCCATCCGCGCACGGTGTCCTCGTGCGCGACTACCCACCTGTGGCGCACATCGTCCATCCTCGCGCTGTCGGGGATCACGAACAACGACTCGGCGCCCACGGTCACCTGGATGTCCTCGGGCGTGCCGCTCGTCGGATCGTAGATCGAATACTTGTATACGCGTCCGATCTTCGGCCGCGCGGCGAGTGCCAGCGCGAGCGGCACCGTCGTCGGCCAGAACACCGCGCGCTGCACTGCGACGCTCGTCGTATCGGGATGCGCCTTGCCGGCATTCGTGATGAGCGTGAGCGAGGTGT